>CAZHQD010000030.1:0-9039 GCA_964533835.1 uncultured Puniceicoccaceae bacterium
CGAAAGGCCGAATCGAGGGCAAGGGGCTCTTTTTCAAACACATCGAGCGCAGCAAACAAATCCCCCCGCTCCAATCGCGCCAAAAGCGCCCCATAGTCAATCAGGGCGGCACGCGATATATTTACGAATACGCTGTGCGGAGCGAGCTTCTCAATATGGGCCTTGGTAACCAGATGGCTGCTCCCCTCGTTGGCAGCGGCGCAGCACACTACAATTTCAGACTGTTCAAAAAGCGCATCTAGGCTCGTAAGCTCCGCTCCAAACTTGGATGCCACCTCGGCAGGCAAGAAAGGATCGTAGGCCCGCACGCGGCAATGAAAAGGCGCCAGCAGCTCGGCCAGCCTCTGCCCAATCCCCCCAAATCCGATAATACCTACGCTGCGCCCCGTGAGCTGCCGCTCATGGATATCAATCTCCTCAGGGAAGGCATTTACCCAAGGCTCCTCGCCCCGCCACATTTGGGCGTGAAAGGTGGAGGTGCGGCGCAGTGTGGTCAGAATAAGCGTGAGCGCCATCTCGGCAACCGCGGGAGAAAAAGCCCGCTTGGCGCAGCTCACAGGGATCCCCCGCTCCAGAAGGAGCTTCGCGCCCCGCTGGGCCACATCCAGGTTTGCCGAAATCCGCAGTTGTGGATTTTCATCCAGCAGCTCCTCCGTGAGCACAGGCCAGGACCACATAAGCACCGCATCCACCCCTTTAAGATGCGGGCGTATCTCCTCCTGAGTATTGCAAGAAGCCGTCCGCACCACAAAGCGCTCGCGGAGGCGGGCAAATTGCGCCGCAAGCGGAGCATATTCAAAAAAACCAGGGAGCAAATTGACCAATAAGGTAGGCTTCATAGCCCAACCACTCAAACCCAAAGCCCCCTGCCTGAGCAACCCGCAAACAAGTAAATCCGTTAAGCCCATTTGAGAAAAAGAAGTCCGGCGGGTGAGGGGCTCGCTGCCGTGAGCTCTGTTCCTCTACCCGCCGGATCACGCTATGGGACTCTTTAACTGTCTGTACTGTCTTCAGGCGGTTGTTGTCTGCCGGACTTGCTCACCCGCCTGTTTTGAACCTTGAACTGCTACCATCCATTTATACGCAATCGCCTCTGCTTTGGATGCATGCCAAATTTTTTTTGTAAAAAATCAAATTTCTCTACTCCGCATTCAATTTCCTTGCCCGTACCCTCCCGAAAAGGGTATTGTGCAGTTTTACTTTGTGCTCGATTTAGCGATCTGATGATGACACCGCGCGGTCCAAAACGCATCTACTCCCGCAAAGCGCTCGAAGCCTGGTTTGAGAACCTCGCGGAGTCTTGGGAGTCCCAGTTTCCCGCCGAATTGCTCGAAAGAGGCCGCGAACTCTACCGCGAAGGTGAAGTGCGGGAAATAGAGATGTCTGAGAAAGACGCCATAATCCACGCGCGGCGCGAAAAGGCAGATGCTTATGCGTTTGTAGAGTGGAAAGAAGGCAGGCTAAACGTCCGCCACTCCACGGAAGACAAAGCCTTTGGCTTCAGCCTTGCCGTCGCTGGCCTCTATGAAATCGAAGAGCTAGTGGCCGATGAGTGCTCGGGGTTGGACTCTGGAGAAATCCGCCCGGGAGAAGTCACCGTGACCACAATTCCCACGGGAGAAAGCAATGCGGAAGAGGAAAATCGCCCCGCACGGCCACTCACCGTCCACCTTACCGCGCACAAAGACGGCCTGATTTTGGAAGGCTTTTGGGGGCATCCCACGGATACACCTCTGCCCGCTTTTGGCGAACAGCCGGCAAATGCCCCAAAAATTACCGCCACCGAACGCGAAAAACTTATCCGCCTTACCCGTCGCGCCCACCAGTCTGGATTCCGCGCGACTACCAAAGGCAATCGCTACTTGCTGGCTGACCTAGAAAGGCTGCCTGCCTTCGTGAAGGACGAGCTGCCGATCTGGAAGCGCTACTTTTTGCTTAATATCGCGCCGCAGGTCCAGCTCCTTGCCAAAGGGCCACAGAAACTGAAGACCGACATCGAGGCTACTGCCGGAGAATCTGGACTGCGCTTCAATTGCACACTCCGTGCCGGAGACCGCACCATGGCGCCATCCTTGCTCTTGGGTCTTTTTACTACCTCTGCCAAACGAATCGCGCTTGTCCCCGAAATTGGCCTCCTGAAGATAGACGAGAACCAAGCCGACCTCCTGGAGCAACTAGGCCCCTACCTGCAAAACGGCCACCGCAGTATCCCCTACTATATGGTGTTTTCGCTGTTTGGGCAGGAAGCCTCGCACCTGAAGCTTGCGCCCGCCGTATCCCGCTGGAAAGAGAAGTTATTGGATGAACCGGGCCCAAATGGGCACCTGCCCGATTTCCTGCGGCCCTACCAGAAGCGCGGTGTACTCTGGCTTGGTCATTTAGCTAAGCACGATTGCCACGGTCTTCTTGCAGACGAAATGGGTCTGGGCAAAACCGTGCAAATACTGGCGCTTCTTGATGATTTTCGCAGAAAACACGCTGGAGAAGCACCACTGCTGCCCTGCCTTATCGTATGCCCGGCGAGCGTAGTTCCCGTGTGGGAAGGAGAGCTCCGACGCTTTTTTCCGCACCTGCGCGCGGAAGTACTAAAGGGCACATCGCACGAAACGGCGACAACCCACCCTGATCTCTGGATTGCCAGCTACACACAGCTTCGCCGCCACAAAGATTGGCTGGAAAAAGCCCATTTCTCCTTTGCCGTGCTAGACGAAGCTCAGTACATCAAAAATCCAGATGCCAAGATCACTCAGGCATGCATGGCCATCCGCTCTACGCATCGCCTGGCGCTGACGGGGACCCCGCTTGAAAATCGCCACCTGGACCTCTGGACAATCTTTCGCTTCCTGATGCCTGGCCTACTAGGTGGGCGCAAATCAGTAGTGGAACTCGCCGCAAAAGACACGCTCACTCTCAGCCACCGTATCCGCCAGCAAATCGCGCCATTTGTACTGCGCCGCACCAAAAAAGAAGTCATCACTGAACTGCCGCCAAAGATCGAGTCTTCCCTTATCTGCCCGCTTACCCCGCTCCAGCAACGGGAGTATGCCCGACTTGCCCGCCAAGGCATGGAGCAACTAGGGGACGACCTCTCCCAAGCCGTCAAAGAGCGCGCTATCAGCCTATTCACACTCCTCACACGCCTGCGCCAAGTCTGCTGCGACCCCGCGCTCTTGCCTTGGCAAAAGTCAGCGCCGAACTCCAGTGGCAAAATAAACACTCTAGTGGAGCGATTGCGCGAAATCCTTGATAGCGGGCACAAGGTAGTGATTTTTAGCCAATTTGTGTCGTTGCTGCAAAATGTGAAGCACACCCTAGCGGCAGAATTCCCCTCCACTCCCCTGCACGAACTTACAGGCAAGACGCTCAATCGCTCCGAGCCTGTCCGCCTCTTTCAAGAAACCCCAGGCGCAGGAATCATCCTTGTAAGCTTAAAAGCAGGGGGCACAGGCATAACGCTTCACGCTGCGGACTATGTTTTCCTCCTCGACCCATGGTGGAACCCTGCCGTGGAAGCGCAAGCGGTTGACCGCGTCCACCGCATTGGCCAGCAGAAGACGGTATTTGTCTACCGAATGGTCACTCACGGCACTATCGAAGAGCGGATTGAAGCGCTTAAGCAATCCAAACGTGACCTATTCGATGGCGTAATGGACGGGCTTGAAACAGGAGAAACCTTCGAGCGCAACTTCAAATCTCTCCACGACCTCATTAACCTAACGGCTGAAGCCGACCCCGACCCGAACGCAGACTAATCCAGTGGAGAGAAACACAAGGGGTACCCATTCGCAGCTCCAGAAAAGGTTATTCTCGAATTGTGCCTTGTCTCCTTGCCTTGATTTGCTTTCTAGTAGGTGTTTTCCGGAAAGGGATTGCCTTTCTTAAGTGAATTATAAACTCTTAATTTTTAATTCTTAATTTATTTTCATGCTTTCCTTTGCCCCTTTTCGATCACTGGTTGTTTTGGCATTTAGTACTGGCGCATTGATGGCGCTGCCGCCCTTTCCCGAACAACTCTTTCCAGAGCTTGACCCACTGATGGAAAGCGCTCGCAATGCTGCGCCCGCCATACAGTCCCAGTATTATTATGTGCAGGAGACGGAGGGTAACATGATCGTGGATGCTGCTGCGCGCCGCCCAAAGGTAGGGCTCTCGGGGCGTATTGCCGGCACCTACGAATATCGTGATGATCTGGCAGGGAACGATGCAAGCGCTCTGCTGGACGCGCACATTTACCTGCGGCAACCCGTATACCACTGGGGCAGACTCGACGCACAACGACGTATCGGGCAACTAAGGAATGAGGCTGCCAAAGCAGCGCTGGCTCGCACAACAGGCGAGGTAATGACGGACGTCCGCGAGCAATATATGCAGGCGGTTTTAGCTAAGCTCCAACTACAAGTAGCCGAAAATGGGGCGGCACTCGCAACCACGAATCTGGAGAGCCAAGAGAAGCTCTTTCGCGAAGGCCGCGTTCCGGAGTTACGGCTGCTCGAAACACGCTTGGCCGTGCAAGACTATGCGGAAATGAAAGCCAGCGCCGAAGGCCGCCTCTCACTCGCTCTCTCTCAGTTGTCCGCCCTGACGGGATCGGATGTTAAAGCGACCGCGCTAGATTTGGAAAAATTTCCGACCATACCACTTCTTACGAATGTTGAGATTAGCGATCTTCGGTCCAGCATCAAGGCACCTGGCGCGTCATTCTCCAACGAGACCTCCTTCCACCTCTTGAGCCAGGCAGTTGAAGAAGAGAATTATAAAATCATTTCCACACGCACCAAGCCGACAATCGACTTTATTGCCGGGGGAACACAGGACCAAGTGGACGGCTTTGGCACCACCGAGCGAGCCACCCGTGTGTATGCGTTTGCCGGATTACAGGTGAATTGGAATATTTACGACGGCGCCGAGACTAAGGGCCTGCGATTGGCAAGCCTTGCCCGCCAGCGCATGAGCGAGTTCCGCGCCCAGCGCGCACGCACCGATGAAGAACGCCAGCGTCTCTTTCTGCTTAATGACGTAGAAGTTAAGCTCCGCCAGATTGCCGCTCGCCAACAGCGTGTGGAGCTTATCGGGCAACGCCTTCGTGTGGCTGAGCAACAGGCCTCGCGGGGAGAAATCTCTTCTCTTGAGCTGCTTCGCCAGAGGCAAGACTACACAGGGGCACGCTATGCGCTTGCGGAGTCGCTCGTCTATTACCTGAATCAGATTACGCGACTGCGTGTCATTCTTCACGGAGACCCAAAAGCGCCTGCCACAGACGCCGCCGCATCGCTCTAATTTATTCGGCAACTCAAGGCGCCACATAGTGTCACCCAAATAAGCACAAAGAAATATTGCCCCATGAAGTTTGTTTTCAAAGTAGTTCTGCCCGTTTTGCTTGTGGCAGTGATAGCATGGTTAATCGTCCGCAGTTTCGCCGTGGAAGTGCCAGTAGCTCAAGCCTATCGCGGAGCAGCGGTGGACGCAGTGACAGGGACGATCAAACTCGTAAGCAAGATGGACCTACAGTATAAGACGGAGGTTCCGGGTCGCCTCAAGGAGCTGCCAGTCTATATCGGCACACAGGTAAAGAAGGGCGATCTGCTCGCGAGCTTTGAATCCCGCGATCTGGAGCACAACCTTGCCCAGCGCCGTATCCAGCTAAGAGCGGCCACCGATCGCAATGAGCTTCCGTTTGCTCAATCTTTTGACTTAAAGAATCTTCAAGAAGAGATAAAATCACTCCGCATTTCCGTGGAGAGTGGCGTAGCTTCTGGAGCCGATCTGGAGCGCCGCTTGCGCGATGTGGATAAACTGGAGGCAGCCCTAAAGCTGGACAGCATCAATCGCTGGGAGCAGATCAACATTCTTACCGAGCAAGTGAAACAGCTAGAATACCAGCTAGAGCGCATGAAGCTCTATGCTCCATTTGATGGCGAAATTGTGGAAGTGCTGGCATTCCCGGGTGATTGGGTATGGGGTGGAAATGCTGTAGTGCGGATCGTCTCTCCCGGGCGCATGATTGAAATGAAGCTCAGTGAAGAGGACTACTACGGGGTGGAGCCCGGGCAAAAAGTGACCCTTCACTTTGCGGGCCTCCCAGGCCAAACCATACCTGCATTGGTTGACTTTCTTTCACCTGTAGCCAATGCCGACAACAAGACTCGCACCGTGTATCTTAAGTTCGATGAAAGCGTGGATGCGGCATCGTTCACTCCCGGGCTGACGGGCGAAGGTGTCCTCGTAAAGAGCGAGCGCGCCAATTCAGTAATCATACCGCGCCGCGCTCTAATTGGCGAAACTGTGTATGTGAACAATAACGGCACAGTAGAAATACGCCAAGTGAAGCCAGGCTTCCTTGGGCTGAACAAAGCTGAAATTCTTGAAGGGATAGGCGAAGGCGAACTCGTGATACTCGAAAACCAGATGGTTCTCCGTGATGGGGACCGCGTAAAGGTACGGCAATAAAAGCCTCGCACCCCTCAACAAAAAGCCGCGTCGCAGACATGTCCGCCCCCCGCCGTCAGCACTTTCTTACATTGCACATCGCCTGGCGATTTCTCACCGCCAAGAGGCGCGCCATGATTATGAGTCTGGCAGGGATTGTTTTTGGTGTAGCCTTCTTTATTGTCACACAGGCGCAAACGAGCGGGTTTGAGGCGTTTTTCGTGCGAACAATTATTGGGATTAATGGCGCAGTGCGTGTGCAGGACGAGTTTCAGCAAACAATCACCTCTTTGGTGGCTGATGCATCCAGTGAGCAAGCAGGATTTGAAGTGCCCCTGCGCGAGGGGCGCGCCTACGTATCAGGAGTTCCCGCTCCTGCTGCCATAAAGAACGCGATTGCAGGCTTCTCGGGAGTCACCGGAGTAGCCGAAGTATTACGTGGAGGCGCCTCTATAACCAGTGGCTTCAAAAGAGAAGAAGGCCGCGTAATAGGGATAGATATAAAGGACTATGTATCCGTATCCAATCTAGTCCAGCAAATACGGTTTGGGAGTCTCGAAGATTTTCAGACCGCGCCAAATGGCCTTCTGGTGGGTGTCCGATTGGCCACACGCCTCTCGGTGACGATAGGGGACTATGTGATCGTGCAGGCCACAGGCGAACCGCGCCGCTATCAGGTATCAGGCATTTTTGAAACAGGTGTAGACGAATATGACAAATACCACTTTTTTATCCCGATGCGGGAGGCACGCCTCCTACTGGATAAGCCAAATGGAGCCACCTACCTGCAAGTAGGCCTTAAGGACTATGAGAACGCTCCCGCAATCGCCCAGCAAATGGAGCTAGTGACTAATCACCATGTGGCTAGTTGGCAAGAACGCGAGCGCTCCTGGCTGGAAGTCTTCCGTGTCCTCCGCATATCTTCGGGCATCTCCATGAGCATTATCATATTGATCGCGGGGTTGGGGATGTTTAACACGCTTGCAATCATTGTAATGGAGCGCCAGCGAGAGATAGCCATTTTGCGTTCCATGGGCTTCACTCGGAGGGATGTTACCCTTATCTTTTTAAATCAGGGTCTTATAGTGCTCGTAGGCGGGCTAGTGTTTGGATGCGCCTTAGCCTACTTACTGACCTACACGGTGGAGCGCTTGCCCATACGGATCCGAGGCATCTTTACAGCCGACCACTTTCTGGTAGAGTGGTCTATCTGGCACTATGTATGGGGCGCGGTAGTAGCTATAGTGGTTGTCGCATTGGCGAGCTGGTTGCCAGCACGCCGCGCGGCAAAAGTAGAGCCAGGCTCTATCATCCGCGGCACAAGCGCTTAATTTCTCTCAATACTTTTTAAACTCTTTCTCAAATGGCCAAAGTAGATATCGATCTCGTAAAGCTCGTCCTCCAGCGCAATGGACTTAATGCCCGCCAGACGGCCCAAATCCTCGAAGACATTAATCTCGAAATTCAGAGCGCGAACGACGAAGAAAAGGTGCCTCCTGTGAAAAAGCAGTTTGTCATGCTAGTCAGTGACCCAGAGGGCGAAATCGACGGGAAGGACCTTACGGGATGGGTGTTGCAGATACCGGAAGAGGAGCCTGCTTTTTCCGTGACAGAGCGCATCTACAAAGCTGCCTATGACTACAACGCCTCCCCAAAAGGTAAACGTATCCCTGTAAAAAGCATTGGGGAAACACTAGAAGTTGTGCCTGCGAAATTCTTTAAGGAGCATCAGGCTTGGGTAAAGACGAAGGAGCCCGTTCTCCTCATTGGCGCCAATAATGAAATACCCACCGATGAGATTAAGAAAATCCGCAAGGCCGACCTGATGGACGAAGAGGATTAGAAGTAGGCCCGCTAGCTGAGGTCGATGATAGAGCCGAAGTCTGGAGAGAAAAGCCGCTTGTAAAGCCTGAGGGCGTTGGAATCCGTAAGGCCGGAGAGGTAATCACAAAGCAAGCGGGCCTTGGCTTTAGGGCCCTGCTCCCTCGCAATCCAACCTGCTGCGGGCTGTGGAATAATCTTTAGAGGCCGCTTGGTCTCACCAATGTAATGCTCGAAGAGCGCCCCAAAGAGCCGCTCTAGTAGTTGCCCGCTTTTGAATTCGATTTGCTGGATAGGGGTGGACTGAAAAATGAGATCGTTGGCCAGTCTCTTCAGAAGGGTAGTCTCTTCCTCGACCTTAGGGTCAACCACCAGACGGAAGCGATGCCTGTTGGTAAGCGAAGCCAGCGGGCTGCCACGCTCTTCTACCAAGTGGCAAGCCCGAATGCAGGCGCCAATACGGCGTGCCAATACCATTTCCAGTTTGTAGCGATCGGGAATGAGCCTGAGCAGCTCGTGAAGGTACTCCGCCTGATGGTCAGTAAGTTTATCCACCTGCTTACCCCAAGCGGTGACTGTTTGCACGGTTACATAACCAGCGTGGACGCCGTCTGTGATGTCGTGGAGAGAGTAGGCGGTGTCGTCTGCCCAGTCCATGATCTGACATTCGATGCTCTTATGGGCCTCCTTCTCCCTCCAGAATGCACTTGGCACGGCGGCAGGAAGCCCCTCGGCAATGCTTTCTCTGACCCACGCCTGCTCGTCGTAGAGAAAATGATTGTCAGGGATTTT
>CAZHQD010000030.1:9139-21999 GCA_964533835.1 uncultured Puniceicoccaceae bacterium
AGAAATCATCCCGCAGGTGAGTATCCGCGCTTCGCAGGTAGTCAGCGATTGAGCGAGCAATGCGGGCAACCTCGATGGTATGCGTGAGCCGAGTTCGGTAAAAATCAAATTCCCCTGATTGGAATACCTGAGTCTTCGATTGCAGCCGCCTGAAAGCATAGGAGAAGAGGACGCGGTCGCGATCTACTTGAAAGCGGGACCGATGTTCTTCTGCCTCGCGGCGAATAATATCGGTCTCGGCATTGCCATGTTCGCGCGGTTGCTGCTGCACACGCTCGTTGTCCCAATCGCTGTAAAATCCATTCAGCGCCATTGCGGTAAGAATCGTCCGAGGCCGCCTTTGGTGTCGAGGCAATTCGCCCCAGAAATTATCGGCTTCCAGCCACCTCAAAGCTACCCTCGGAAAGCGGGAAGATGGGCTTCTTCAAACGCTTGGAAGCGATAGCTTCAAACTGCAGGGCGAGTTGGTAGTCCCAGCCAAGAATCTTAAGGAAGTCCGTGCGGTGGAGGGAAAAGAGCCGCCCGCCCTCAACGCAAATGACATCTGCCGTAACAACACTATTCTGCAAGAGTGATATTTCCCCCAGATAGTCCCCGACCTTTAGGGTGGCCACAGGCTTGCCGCCAATCTGCACCCTGAATCTGGCCTCATGGATGATGTGGAAAAACTGATTCTCTTGCCCCCTTACGAGAACTTTTTCCTCACGGTCATACTCCTGCAGGACAGCCTTTTCGGCAAAGAGCTGAATGTGGACATCCGACCAATTGTTGCTCAGTGGTATCCGCGCGAGGAAGGCACGCTTTTGTAAAATCTCGACCACTTTTTCCGCACCGAGCGATCCGACGACATAGTGGTAAAACGCATCTCTGGGCATGGCCAGCAAGATGGTTTTGGTGATGGCGCGGACTGTGTGAGAGCGCGTGGTGTTCCGCAGGAGTGCAGTCTCACCAAAGCAATCGCCTGGCCCAAGGTTAGTTATGCGCTCTCTTCTGCCTGAAAGCAGTGGGCGGCAGACCTCTACCTTGCCCGCAAATACCATATAGAAGTAATCGCCGGGATCGCCCTTCTTTATCACAAAATCCCCCGATTTGATAACCGACACCAGGAAAGTATCTGCGGCCGCTTGCCGCACATCTTGCCGCAGCTCCCTAAATAGCAGGGACTCCTCCATCATATCCATTACGTGATGCTTCTGAATGTCTTCAGGCTTAGGGACCTTAGTGAGGAGCCTTTGCCAGAGATTTGATCCTGCGAGCTTTCGGTAGAGAAAACGACCAAGAATGACTAGATTGATAAGCACAACCAGGCCTATGAGAGCAATAATGACGGCAGCTACCACCTTGAGGGTATTCACGAAAACGTCTGATTCGGGCAGATCCTGCCAGAACTCCACAGGGTCGATGCCCATCAACTTTAAGTGCGTGAAGACTATGGCAAAAGTCCACCCAATCGCATAGCAGAAGTGCAGCAATTGGAAGCGCTTGTCCGAATACTTAAACTTGGACTTGATGAGGTTCCAAGGTTTGCGGTTTAGCCAGAAGAGGGGATTAGTTCGCGTAACAAGTGGCTCGGAAGAATACATAGCCCGCAGCAAATCCACCATCGGGCTGGTGATGGGCTTCGTGAAATAGAAAATGCCAAGAAGAGCCACGTAGCTAAGGGGCTCAAGCGCCACAGCACAAAGCCCAGCGAGAAGAAAGATGGGCACCAGCCGCAACAGGGCAACCGTCACGCGACAGCGTTTGCCAGCCATGCGGGCATCCTCCAAGTCGACCTTGAAATGGGGGAAAATCGTTTGCCAGTGGAAGCGTGGGCGGTAGACCTCCACTCCGTGCCCTGCCAAAACGGAGGCCGCAAGCAGGTAGCCGAAGGAAAAGGCAATGCTCATCGGGATGATGCCCGCAAGCGTGAGCAAACTGAACTCGGGTGGCTCTACGCCGCCATAGAGCATCGCTCCAAAGCTAAAGATAATCGCCAATACCCCAATAACATACCCAAAACGCTCGCCAATCTCCACTTTCCATTCGAGCGCTTTCACGGGGGTAACATCCACATCTTCCTCGACCAGCACTTTGTTTTCAACCGCTTTGAGAATGAGCTCGTAGAGATCGCGCAGGGCGGGGGTCATGCGGTCCCGAATTAGGGAAGGCAGTAGCTCTGGCAGAGTGGTAGGGTTGCGAAATTGCTGTAAAACCCGAAGGAGCCTTCTGTCAACCGCCAGGTAAGTGCAGCGCGGAATGTTTTTCAGCACGATATGCTCTTCGCCGTCCACCGTACTCGTTGTCAAAGTGGATACCAGCTTCAAACGGGCCTCAGTGAGGATGCGGTGCTGTTCCGCGGCAGTCATCGGCATGGTTTTGGGTAGAGCGAGAGGTTCAGTCAGGTAACTTGTTCGGATACCACTTAATGCCGCTAGGGTAAAATCCTCTTTTCAATTCTGCAAGCCTTGAGCGCAGTCTATTTGTAAAAAACACGGTCCTGATAAGCAATTTTACGAAATTTTCGCCGAATAGGCGCAAGGCATGGCATAAGAGCGACTAAGTTTTTTGATAACAATTCTTTATACCAAGGAAGAATGTTTGGTTCGGCAACAGTTTTGCTTTACGATTGAGGGTGCAGTCATTAGTTAAACTTCGTTCGCCCTGCCATTTTCAGGGCAACCTACTTGGCGACAGTAACTTGCATACACCATTCACATCACTACTATGAGTCCCGTTTGCCGACTGCTCAAATCCTCCCTGGGGAAAAAATACCTGATGGCCCTCTCCGGTATCGTGCTTACCGGATTTGTCCTCGGTCACATGGGGGGGAATCTCCAGTTCTTTTTGCACCCTGATTGGATAAATCAATACGCCTACAAGCTACATACCCTGCCCTATGGGTTGCTTTGGGTGGCTCGCATAGTGCTCCTGGTGAGTGTGGTTGTACATATCTGGACAGCGATTGTGCTTACCATTGAAAACAGAAAGGCGCGCCCCGCCGACTATGAGGCCAAGGCGACCATCCAAGCCAGCTATGCTTCCCGCACGATGCGCTACTCAGGGTTCATCATACTGGCATTTATTCTTTTCCACATTGCACACTTTACGACCCAAAATGTGCCAGGGCTCGATTATGAGTCGCTTAAAGCCAGCTACTTTTTGCCAGGAGTGGATCACCCCGTGATGAACGTCTACGCAATGATGTATCTCGGATTCCGACCCATAGCAGTAGTACTCTTTTACGCATTGGCTACCTACCTACTGTGCATGCACCTAAGCCATGGCGTGAGCAGCATGTTCCAGAGCCTTGGTATCCGTAATCAGTTCTGGAGGCCCAAGCTAGACACCATCGCCAAGGTTTATGGCTGGGTTGTGTTCCTCGGCTTTGTGAGCATACCCGTGGCCGTGCAACTGGACAACGCGGGCATAGTACAGATTTTCGACACCTCTTCCTTCGAAACCGTATTGGCAGCGGCTAAAGAGCAATGCTGCCCCATCTCAGGCCTCCCCCTTGAGTAATATATTTCGCCAACCTTTTTAAGCTCTCCGCCATGACCCACGAAAAGAAATACATCGCCGCTGAAACGAAAGCAGGCTCCATTGCCTCGCCCGAGGCCACCCGCAAATTCCTTCCCGATTCCAAGATACCGAGCGGCCCCCTTTCCCAAAAATGGACCCAGCACAAGTTTAACCTCAAGCTGGTAAATCCTGCCAACAAGCGCAAATACACGGTAATCGTGGTAGGCAGTGGGCTGGCAGGCGCCAGCGCAGCCGCCACGCTGGGAGAGCTTGGCTACAATGTGCAGTGCTTCTGTTTCCAGGACAGCCCGCGTCGCGCTCACTCAATTGCCGCTCAAGGCGGTGTAAATGCCGCAAAAAATTACCAGAATGACGGCGACTCCGTTTATCGCCTCTTTTATGACACTATCAAGGGGGGCGACTTCCGCGCACGTGAAGCAAACGTGCATCGCCTAGCCGAAGTCTCCAACAATATTATAGACCAGTGCGTGGCACAGGGGGTGCCTTTCGCCCGCGAATACGGAGGCATGCTGGACAACCGCTCCTTTGGTGGCGCACAAGTGAGCCGCACTTTTTATGCCCGTGGACAAACGGGGCAGCAGCTCCTCCTTGGCGCCTACAGCGCTCTCAGCCGCCAGATAGGGCTGGGCCAGGTGCAGATGTATTCTCGCCACGAGATGCTGGATGTCGTCTTGGTCAAAGGCAGTGATGGTGTGCCCCACGCAAAGGGGATTATCACTCGAAACCTCGTAACGGGGGAAATAAAGACCTGGAGCGCGGACGCCGTAGTTCTGGCAACAGGCGGGTATGGCAATGTGTTCTTCCTAAGCACGAACGCCCAAGGCTGCAATGTCACTGCGGCCTACCGCGCCTACAAGAAGGGCGCTGGCTTTGCCAACCCCTGCTATACGCAAATCCACCCCACCTGCATACCCGTTCACGGAGATAAGCAGAGCAAGCTCACGCTGATGAGCGAATCACTCCGTAACGATGGTCGCATTTGGGTACCCAAGCGCGCAGAAGATGCGGGCAAGGAGCCATCTCAGATTCCTGAAGACCAGCGCGATTACTTCCTTGAGCGAAAATACCCTAGCTTCGGAAATCTAGCTCCACGCGATATTTCCAGCCGCTCCGCAAAAGAAGCGTGCGACTCAGGGTTGGGCGTAGGCCCGATGGTAGGGGGCAAGCGACTGGGTGTGTATCTCGATTTCAGCGATGCCATCAATCGCCTCGGCCAGCCAAAAATTGCCGAACGCTACGGCAATCTCTTCGATATGTATGAAAGCATAACGGGAGAAAATGCTTACAAGCGCCCGATGCGCATCTACCCTGCCGTACACTACACAATGGGCGGCCTGTGGGTGGACTATAACTTGATGAGCAATATCCCAGGCCTTTTTGTGCTTGGGGAAGCTAACTTTTCTGACCATGGAGCCAACCGTTTGGGCGCATCCGCGCTCATGCAAGGTCTCGCCGATGGCTACTTCGTAATCCCCTACACCATAGGTGACTACCTGGCCCGAGTTGGCGCAGGCAAGCCATCGCTGGACAACCCTGCTTTCAAGGATACTGCCGCCCAAGTCAAAGACGGTATCAATAAGTTTGTCTCCAACAAGGGCAACCGCTCCCCCCGCAGCATCCACCAAGCGCTAGGCGCTATCATGTGGGATTACTGCGGCATGGCTCGCAGCGCCGATGGTCTCCAAAAAGCGATTGGGCTTATACAAGAGCTGCGCGACGAGTTTCACCGCAACGTCCGCGTTGTCGGTAGCCCGTCTGAACTAAATCAGGAGCTGGAGCGCGCGGGGCGCGTAGCCGACTTCCTGGAATTCGGCGAGCTCATGTGCATAGACGCCCTCAATCGCGAGGAATCTTGCGGCGGCCACTTCCGCGTGGAGCACCAGTATCCCGACGGCGAAGCCAAGCGCGACGACACCAACTTCGCCCATGTTTCCGTCTGGGAATACAGCGGCACACCCACCAATCCCATCAAGCACAAAGAAGAGCTCAAATACGAAGAGGTGAAAATGTCCACCCGTTCGTACAAATAGACCTACTATTTCACACCATGAACCTCACTCTCAAAATATGGCGTCAGGCTGCCGGCACACAGACAGGCAATCTGAAAGAATACAAGCTCAACGATATTTCTGAGGATTGCTCCTTTCTTGAGATGCTCGACATCTTGAATGAGCAGCTCGTAGGGCAAAATGAGGAGCCCGTGGCATTCGATCACGATTGCCGCGAGGGGATTTGCGGTATGTGCTCGCTCACCATCAATGGTCTTCCCCATGGGCCTGAGCGGTTTACAACAGCATGCCAGCTCCACATGCGCAAATTTAAGGACGGCGACACCATCACAGTGGAGCCCTTCCGCGCCCGCCCCTTCCCCATAGTGAAGGATCTCGTTGTGGATCGCACTGCTTTCGATAAAATCCAGCAAGCTGGCGGTTTCATAACGGTGCGCACGGGGCAAGCCCAAGACGGCAATGCCATCCCCGTAAGCAAGACAATAGCCGACAAGGCGATGGACGCTGCTGCTTGTATAGGCTGTGGCGCCTGTGTGGCTGCCTGCAAAAACGCGTCGGCCATGCTATTCACTGCCGCAAAGACATCCCAGCTCAATATGCTGCCACAGGGCAAGGCCGAGAAAGACCGCCGAGTTCTCGCGATGGTGAAGGCGATGGACGATGCAGGTTTTGGCAATTGCACCAACTATGGCGAGTGCCAAGCCGTGTGCCCCAAGGGAGTTTCGCTGGATTTCATCGCGCAATTCAATCGCGATTATGCAGTGGCCAGCGTGAAACAGCTTCTTGGAATACCCGTCTAGTTCGGGCACTTCTCCCATTTACCAACCCCTGCCGCTTTGCGTGCAGGGGTTTTTGTTTTCCCGAAAACCGAGTTTGGGAAATAAAAAGGCGGGCTGCCTACCCCTAAGCAGCCCGCCATTATTTTCTATTTCACTACTCCTTATGTTACCCCAAAACTCCCTTTCGGGAAATTTTGTATGCTGATATCATCGCATATTTATTTGTTTAATCAAGCGAATTTATGAATTCTATTGTAAAAAAAGAATGATATTTACAACTGAAAAGACTGTGAAATAACGCCATTAAACGTAACAAACCTAGTATTTACACTCAGTATCGCCAGATTACAGCCTCACGTCAACCCCTTCTCACAAGCGCACAATAGGCTGGTTTTTCTAACCTTGGTTCTCTAGTCTTCTGTTATGCGCCTGCTTTTCTGTGTCCTAATGCTGAGTTGCTTCTGCGCGGCAATCGCCGAGACCGAGAATGCACCTAAGGCTTCCGAACAGCCCACTGCCGTTTCTATCGGCCCCTTGAGCGTAGATGCAGAAAAACGCCAAATCCGCATGCAGGTGCAGCTGGCAATTACTGAAGGCATCCTTGAATACTTGTTGGTAGAGGCCAAGGGCAAGACCTACGAAAGCGTGTTCTCGTGGGAAGGCGCTAAAGGCTCGGAACTCAATTTCGCACTTCTCCTGCTCGGCTCGGAGCCTTGGGATTTCCAAAGATTCACTGCTTGGCGCGATGGCGAAAGTGTATCGGCAAACGCGGAGCCCTTACCTGCCCCACCCCTATCCGCTAAGTGGCGCGCCTCACTGGAAAAGAATGGACAGCCCGTATCATGGAGCACGCTCCTGAAATCCCGCGAGGGCGATCTGCCGCCCACCCTTGATTTTGTGCACACCGGGAGTTTCTTTACGGAAGACAATCGGTTCGCTGCCGACATTAACCTTTCGCATCTCGCCCTTTGGAGGGATGGCTCCGCCATACTCAACTTGCTCGACAAGTCGGGGAATCCCTATCGCGGCAACCTCGGCTTTGAGATCAACAAAGAGTCTGGGCTTGCGAAGGGCGACGTGTTCACACTGGTTCTGGAACCCTTATTCACTGCGCCCGCACCTGAAATTCCCGCCACAAAGTAAGCCCACCATGCAGGTAATTGCCAACAGCAAACCCTTTTCCATCCAGCCAGGCACATCGCTGCCGCAGTTTATAGAATCGCTGGGTCTTAAGCCTAGCCGTGTAATAGTGGAGCGAAATGGGCTGGCTCTTACTCAAACAGAAGCCGCTTCCACCCTTCTTGAAGAGGGTGATAAACTGGAAATTGTCCGCATAGTGGCTGGCGGCTAGCTCGAACTTTTCCCAACGATTGCTGTCAGCCATCTCTATTAATACCTAACACCGAAAAGCCATGAGAAATCTCTTTGCCACCATCCGTGTCCTACTGCCACTCATGTTTCTCCTCGTATTTGCCGTGAACACGCATGGGCAAGAGGGATTTGAGATCGGCAAGCCACTGCCCAACGAGATCGGGCCAACCTTCCCATATGAAGAAGGGTTCGTGAACCTGCGCGTTGTGGACAACAACTTCCGCGTCTACTTCCTGGATAAAGACAAAAATCTTGAGGAGCCACTGTGGCCCACAGCAAGCATCCGCTGGTTTAACACGAAGTTTAAGCCCGACCAAGCAAACTTCACAGGCCTCAGCAAAGGAAGCGGCCCATTCCTCTATTCTCCACGCAATATCGTGCTTCCCATTTATTACTGGATAAACCTCTCTTTCGTAAACCCCGATGGCTCAGTGAAACACGCGTTCCCCCGCTCTTTGGTAACACAACTGCCTGAGACCAAGTAGCCCTCCACCCGCCTCTCTCTGCCCGTCCTGCCGCAACATACTTTCATGCCTCTTTTCAAAATCTTAAAACAGGCTCTCCTTATTGCCCTAGGAGTGCTTATAGCATCCAGCATAGCGCCTGGCATAAAATACGAGAGCCCCGATGCCTTGGTGCTAGTGGTAGTACTGCTCACGGCTTTCAATCTCATACTTCGCCCGCTGCTCATTCTTTTTGCGCTACCCTTTGTGATTCTCACTTTTGGGCTGGGCATACTGCTTATAAATGCTCTGCTGTTCTATCTGGTATCGGAGCTAGTCGAAGGTTTTACAGTGACCAATTTCTGGTGGGCGCTGCTGGGCGCATTTATTGTGAGTCTGACAAATCTAGGAGCGAGCTTGCTCCTAGGAAGTCAAAAGGGTGCATTTCGCTTCGATGTGAAGATCAATCAAAGACCACCAAAAGGTGGCGCAGGTGACGGGTCCAAGAAAAAATCCCTCCGCGATGACGATGTGATTGACGTATAATCTACAGCGATACCCCAAAAATATGCCCCATTTTGTCGTATGAATTTTGAGCCTGCTGCAACTACTGCTGCCGAATCGGTGTTATTGACAGCGTGGGCAGTTCACCTTCTACCTTCCCAGCTTGGCAAAGCTGGGCACAAACCGTAGCCTCTCCTCCTATGAGCGATGCAGAGCCTACGGCAGCGGCGTCCAGCGTCATCGAGGTATTTCCCGATGAGGATGCATTGCTCATGCAGCGAGTAGCTGCGGGGGATGAGCAGGCGCTTGTAAGCCTGATAGAGCGGTGGAAAGGCCCACTGATTAATTTCTTTTACCGTTCAGTATCCAATTTTGCAGAGGCGGAGGACCTTGCCCAAACCGTATTTATCCGCCTTTACCGCTCAGCCCCGCGCTATGAGGTACGCGCGAAATTTTCTACTTACCTCTTTCAAATCGCCCGTCGGCTGCTTTTAAACGAATACCGCCGCAAGCAGCGCCATCCGATAGACCTATCTGACCCTGCGGAACTTCAAGCCGTGGATACAAGTCTAAATGAGAAGCAGCTCCGCGAAATTGAAGAACTCTTTATGCACGCTCTGCAAGAGCTGCCCGAAAACCAGAAAACCGCCATCCTCCTCTTCCAGCAACAAGAACTGACTTACGAGGAAATTGCCCAAACTATGGATGCCAGCGAAAGCGCCGTAAAGTCATGGATATTCCGAGCCCGTGAGCATCTGCGAGCCAAACTGAAAGGGTTAGTCCAATCATGAACCAATCTCCACAAGAATCTTCCAACCAGTCCGCACACCTTTCTTCGGTTGATAAGAGGTGTGATGCCCTGATCGATGCCCTTCTAAGGGCACCTGCGAAGACACATGAGGCCACAATCACCTTCTCTGCCCGCACCTTGGCCAGGCTTCGCCAGGAAAATGCCACCCATACCGATGCTCCACTCACTGTAGAAGCAATCGAAAAAATTCTTTTTAATCCCAATCGGGTTAATCCTTCGCCGAATTTTACGGCATCCGTATTGGAGAAAATCCACGCTGAGCATACGCAAGCGAGCCATACCCGCTCCAGCTCATTCTGGCGCATGGCCGGCACCTTCGCCGTAGCAGCAGCGCTGCTCATGGCGGTAGGTGTTTATGTGCAGCAACAGCCCAAATCCACCCCCACTCCAGCGGTGGCCAATGCTCAAGCTCCCGCGGCTACCATTATGGAGCCACAGCAGCCCGCAGTAGCCTCTGTGGCACCCGAGGCTCCCAGCTCGCCCGTTCTGGCGGCAGACTGGTCTACTGCACTAGCGGTGGCAGAAGCTCGCGAATCCACAAATTTCACTTTTGCCTCAGCCCAAGGCATTTTGCCCAACGGCGCGACCTATCATGGCTACCGACCACAAACTGGAATCATAAGCACGGTAGGCTCAAGCCCCGTTGCGACTCAGTCACGCCCAATGGCTGATCCGGCTTTAGTGAACGCTCTGCTTCTGGCTGACGGACTGAACAACGCGCGCCCTCTTCTTGATTCCGACACCATGCAAGCGCTGGTCGTACTCTCCCGCTAACGTAAAATGGCACGCATACGCATCTTCTTGAGCATCGGCAAACGGATCGGCTTCTGCGCCGCGCCACTCTGCGCTGTAGCCATCGCATCCCATGCGGCAACCGAAGAGCCACAGCTCACCGCCACGTCCGAGGCAGTACCATTCCGTGTCCCTTTTCCCAACGGAGAAGCCTTTCCCCCGCCACCGCCTCCTTTTCCAGCGGATATTCTCGCGAAAAAACTCCCCTCACCTCCAGATAATTCGGATGTACCGAAGCTGGACGACCTGCGCGATCGCCTAACTCTTCTCAACCAATTTCTTGATCTTCCTCCTGACAAGCTTTGCCAGATTCGCGAGACCATAGCGGCCATTGAAAAAATGAGCGATACTGACAAGGTGGCACTTCGCACTGCAATCAGCCAATTCTTCAAAATGCACCCTGACACCCAGAAAACTGTGGTGTCTCACATGCAGCATATAGACCCGAAGGATCGCAATCTCCTCCGTCAGTATTGGTTTTCTATGTCCCCAAAAGAGCGGGCCGCTGAGCGCAAAAAGCTCATGGCTATGACGCCCCAAGAGCGCGCTTCATACGATAAGGAGCTGCTCGCGCATCTTCACGCCAATCCCCCACCGCCGCTAGACGCCTCCATACCGACACTGCCCGAGCCGCCTCCGCTACCGCCCAAGTTGCCGATGGCTCCAGCCACTGAGTCTGAAGCGGTAACAGGTGTGAGTGGCGAATAAGTCAGTCTTGCTGAATGGCGCGCTTCGCCATTCCTTTCAAATCAAGTTTGCCGCTGGGGAACATCAATTTTCCTGAAGATTACTAACGTCTACCTTGACGTCAGTCAGTAGAGTCGCAGTCTAACCGTATATGGGGCTTAGAATATATTTCGACTGTTGTGCGTTACAGCGCCCTTTTGATGCACCAACTCAAATACGAATCGCACTAGAATCTGAGGCCATGCTGCGCCTTATTGAGCTAGTAGAGGTGGGCAACATAGAGTTGGTGGGCTCTCAAGCACTTGATCTAGAAATACAAGCTATGCCATTTAGTTCGCGGCGAACATACTGCGAAATACTGCTTAAGCAGGCTTCTTATTACGTAATAGTGTCAGATAAAGTAAAAATCTTGGCAAAGTACTATGAGACAAGAGGAATAAAGGGCTTGGATGCATTGCATTTGGCTTGTGCTGTAGAGGGGCAGGCAGCCTATTTATGTACCTGTGACGATAGTTTTCTCAGGAAAGCCCAGTCTGAGCGGACACTGTTGACTCGTGTCTATAATATTGTAGAATTAGCAAGAGAAATCAAGTTATGAGCGTTGCCAGTAAAACCTTGGCAGAAATTAATCTAGAGGCTGAGAAAGCGCTTTATGAGCGGCTCGGGGTAGCAGACACTGTGCGCTATCTAACGCAGTTCCAACCGCGTGGAGGAAACTATACATCCGAACGTGATTCTAGCCTGGGAGGACTCAGTGTAGAGGAATTAGTTCGTATGCTTCCACAAACTCCTAAAGAGTGATTTTCTGCCGATTGCTAGGTTAGCGAGGCCCTAGCCAGCGTGGGCTCGGAATAGACTAGTCTTGCTGAATGGCGCGCTTAGCCATTCCTTTCAAATCAAGTTTGCCGCTGGGGAGCATGGGGATGGCGCCAACCTGCACCACCCTTTTGGGTATCCACAGATTGGGCAGCCCTGCGCCTTGTAGCTTCTGCCTAAGGGAATCCACATCCAAGGGCTGAGTGCTGAGCAGGACCAGTGCCTCGCCTTTTTGCGGATCAGTAACGCCCGTTATGGCTACCTGAGGGGTCTCTGCGTCTTCAAGGCCGAGCGCCTTGGCCACTGCCTGCTCCACAGTGCCGTGCGGCACCATCTCGCCGCCGATTTTGGAAAAGCGGCTCACTCTTCCCTCGATATAAAGATAGCCATCTTCGTCCAGTCGGGCGAGGTCACCCGTTATGAACCAACCATCACGAAACACGGATTCGGTCTGATCGGGATCATCCAGATAGCCCGCAAAGACATTTGCTCCGCGTAACTCCAGCATCCCAATAGCGCCGATGGGAAGTACCTCGCCGCTGGCAGCATCTGTAATTCGAGCCGCCATACCATAGAAGAGACGCCCTACACTGCCTTCTCTGCTAGCCTCTGGCAGCAATTTCTTTGTGCCATTGGCCAAGCGTTCTGGCAAATTGACGCTCACCACAGGAGAAGTTTCCGTGAGGCCGTAGCCCTCCAGGTAACGACTACCGAAGGCTTGCTCCCACTGCTGATGAAATCCTGTGGGGGTCTTCTCTGCCCCACCTACCACCCATTTTAGCGAGGCGAGCTGGGCGGGATCCGTGCGTTTGAAATGGGGGCGATAAAATGTGGGAGCGCCCACTAATATCGTTACTTTCTCATCGGCCACTGCTTGAGCAATTCTCTTGGTATCAAGAGGTGATGGGAGGGTTACTAATTTTAAGCCGTAGATGAGGGGATACCATAAGGTAACGGTAAATCCAAAGCTGTGGAAGATTGGCAAAAAGGCCAAGAGCTTCTCCCGCCTGTCCAAGACTCCGCTTTCGTGGACTTGTATGCAATTGGCCAGGATATTGCGGTGGCTGAGCTGCACCCCTTTTGGCTCTCCTGTGGAGCCGCTGCTGAAGAGCAAGCCTGCCTCCTT
>CAZHQD010000030.1:22099-24508 GCA_964533835.1 uncultured Puniceicoccaceae bacterium
CAATCCTAGATTGACCAGCGTGCCACCCGCCCCTGGAGGGAAGACTACGCCGACCCGCTGCCCTCTGATTGTTTTCCGCCAGCGCTGGGCCAATGCCAGCGCCGCGCCAAGCAGTTTAGTTGAGCTCAATGCCTTGCGGTCGGCAGTCAAGTCCACCAGCAGCTCCTTGTCCCTATTTTGCTTTAGCCCCCGCACACAGTGCCAGCCTACTGATTCCCGTAGCCACGGGTGCCGCATAAGCTCGGCGTCTCCATTGTCGAAAAAGGCATCGGGTGTCGTGTTCATGGCGGGGTAGGGGTTTGTGTCGAATAGCTCTGGGATTAAGCATGATTCAGTCTCGTTTCCTGAAAAGCCAATTTTCACAAAAATACCGTTGTTGCCTCCGTGGAGATTACCACGTTGAGTTTAGTGGCTGTTCGGTGCGGAATTATCCGCAGGAATAGCCCATAGCTAATCTTCCCTTACTCATGCATGTCCTCCTGATACAGGACCAGTTGCGCATCGGCGGCACGGAGCGCCAGACGCTCTTTCTTGCCCGCTACCTGCGGGAGACGGGGCATGAGGCCTCTCTCTTGGTATTCCGCCCTGGGGGCCATCTGGCCGATTCCCCTGCCACACAGGATATCCCTATCCATACGCTACAGCGCAAAGATACCAAATTAGCGCTGTATGCGCCGGGGCTCTTCCGCACAGTAGAAAAGCTCAAGCCTGATTGCGTCCTATGCATGGGGCGCACAGCAAACTGCTACGCTGGCTGGCTCCAAAGGCGCTTCCCCAACGTTCCCGTGGTCTCCACCGTGCGCACGGGTAAACTCCTATTCCCGCTACACCTATGGTCCCTGCACCATACACGCGCGGTATTGGTGAACAGCAGCTGGTGGAAACGCCGCCTTCTCAAAGATGGCCTGACAGACGACCGCATCCTCGTTGTCCGCAATTCTGTTTTGCTCGACGCCGCATTTGACCGCCAGAGCGCACGTACTGAGCTTCGCGCCAAGGAGCATATCCCAGACGAATGCCCGGTTTTTCTAAATATCGCTACCTTTCGCCCAGGCAAGCGCCATGCCGACTTGCTGCGTCTATTTGCCAAATGGCGCGAACAGGCTCCCGAGCGTGATTGGCGATTGTGGCTAGTGGGAGACGGACAGGAGTTTCACAAATGCAAGCGCCTCAAGCGCCAGCTGGGCCTGGCCGATAGGGTAAAGCTCTGGGGTTACCAAAAAGGCCCTCAATCCTTCTACGCAGCTGCGGATATCGCCGTAAGTGCCTCGCTTGAGGACTCTCTGCCCAACTTCTTAATTGAGGCACAAGCTATGCGACTCCCGCTGGTGGCGTGGCACTACCGCGGCGTAGCCGAATGCTGCTTACCCGACGAAAGCGGGTTTATTCTGCCTGCGGGAAACAACCCTGCATTTATAGAGCGACTTACCCGTTTAGCTGCCTCCCCAAAGCTCCGCCATGAAATGGGTAGCCTGGGGGAATCGGTGGCAAGAGAACGCTTTAGCGCAGAGGCACAGGCCGCCCGAACCGTCCGCTTTCTGGAACGTTTAGTGAAAAAATAGAAGGACCTATTTATTCCGCAAGCGATTGACTACAAGCGCCAAAAAGGCGATCAATCCCGCAAGCGCTGCATAGTGAGAAGGCTCAGGCACCACAGTAAAGAAATTGCGGTCCAGTAATCGCAACTGATTGCCAGCGATCCACTGGAAAGGAAGCGATTCCACCCCAAGGACCGCTACTTCGCTAATTTCCTTGAAAGGGGTACCTATGCTGATCTCCGTAATATCTGAGTAATAAATGCTGAGGCTCAGCTCGTATTCGCCTGGCTCCAACGCTAGGTTGTTCACGGTAAGTGAGGTCTGCCCAGGCTCCAGAGAATAGTAATCTATAAAGCTGCCATTGCGGAAGAGGCTGATGTCTGCAGCAGAGATATCTTCAGGCGCTGTCCAAGTGGCAGTAAATCCGTTTGGGCTGAGACCAGTGGCCCCATTCATGGGCTCCACTAGCTCAAAGCTGGGGAAGTTGGCCTCGCTTAAGTAGAAAGCGTCGACGTCATAAAAATAAGTTTCCGCCAGCTCCGTCCCAACCCCGAAAACAAGCTGCCACTGCCCGCTAAGCTCGCTGCGCAGGCTATCCAGATCATTAAATAGCACACTGCTACTACCAACTTCTGGGTTGTTAACAAAGCCCCTAAAGGCATCCGTGGGAGAATAGGTCCCTATCTGATAGGTATATTCGCTATCATATACGGATAACCCGGGAAACGCCAGATAGCGGACAGGATCATCCCGTTCAAAAACCTGCTCAACGGTCAGCGTGAGATAAAGCTCCGCAGGCGTAACAGCCTCCAAAGCAACGCTCCCTAACCCGAATGATAATGCAACAGTAGCGACAGTAGACAGTTTCATG
>CAZHQD010000031.1:0-15229 GCA_964533835.1 uncultured Puniceicoccaceae bacterium
CCTGCTGTGGGCGCTGCTACGGCTACCGGGCGAGAGGCATCGGCATAGACCGTTTGATAGCGGGTGGCGTCTGCCGCTTCTGTCTGACGCTGGATATAGGGCGGAAGGGGCGTCTCGCCAATGGATTCGGCGAGATCGACAACGGTTTGGCTGTTATGAACGGAAAAGCGAACGATACACTCACCAGAATCGAGCTTCTGCTCAACAGTAGCCTCAAACCTATTGGCTAGGCCGAATGAACTGCCCATAGGAAGTTTTTTGCCTGGCTTGAGCAAGCAGCGCCAAGTAATGGCATGGGTATCCTCCGGCCTGAGCAGCAAGCACTCCACGGCTCCACCACTGGGACGCTGTGCGCGCAAACGAGCCTTTAGCACAGAGGCATTGTTGCGGATGAAACGGCTCCCTTTTGGCACGATGGCATCCAGCTCATAAAAACGACGGTGCTCTACTTTGCGCGTCCTTCTATCAATAACCATGAGGCGGGAATGGTCACGCGGCTCGGCAGCCGTTTGCGCGATAGCCTCGGGCGGGAGGTGGTAATCGAAGAGGGAGGTGGGTAGCATCGGGAAAGGTTTTATGTTTTCAGTTTTCGGTTTTCAGACTAGAATTAAGCCTCTGACAGCACTAACAGTGACTGTGTTATAGTGGGCTCATTTAGGGAGGCGTTTGAGAAAGGTTTTGATTTCTTTGAGGCGTTTGATGGGGTCCTTTTCCGAGAGACGGGGGAAGCGGGTGCCAATGAGAACGAAGTCGTCTCGCTGGCCCGTGGCGCGGCGGAGCTTGAGGCGGTTGCCCTCGGTTTCTACAGAGAGGATGCCCGCGGATTCGGCGATTGTGCGAATCTCGGTGGCACGAAGAAGGGCTTGGGTAGAAATAGGAGGCGGACCGAAGCGATCCGTCAAGGCACGCTCGATTTCGCCAACGGCGGACTCGTTGTCGGCAATAGCGAGCTTGCGGTAGAAGTCGATACGGAGGCGGGCTTCGCCGATGTAGGAGGCGGGCAACCCAGCCTCGATGGTCTCGCCGTAGTGGTCTTCGAGATCGGCAGCCTTAAGCGCGGCGTAGCCGAGGGCGATGCTTGCGTTTTCTCCAGTTTCTCCGCTGGATACAAAGTCCAGGCGGACGGATGCGCGGATGCGAATGGCGTTGGGCTCGCCCTTTAGGCGGGAGATGCTTTGGCGGAGGAGCTGGCAGTAGAGATCAAAGCCGACGCTCGCTATATGGCCACTCTGCTGGGAGCCGAGAAGATTGCCAGCGCCACGAAGCTCCAGGTCGCGCATGGCTATTTTGAAGCCAGCGCCGAGCTGATTATACTGGCGAATAGCCGAGAGCCGCTTTCGAGCGTGATCCAGCATTCGAGCGTGCTTGTGAAGGAGAAGGTAGCAGTAGGCTTGGCGATTGAAGCGGCCCACGCGCCCCCGAAGCTGGTAAAGCTGGGCCAGGCCGAAGCGGTCGGCGCCTTCAATGATTATAGTGTTACAGTTGGGAATATCGAGACCGCTCTCGATAATGGTGGTGCAGACCAGAACATCGTAGTAGCCCGCGACATAGCGGGTCATGATCTTTTCCAGAGTGCCTTCAGGCATTTGACCGTGACCAATGCCGATACGCAGGTCAGGCATCATCTCTTGCAGGCGAAGGGCGACGGATTCTATGGTATCCACACGATTGTGAAGGTAGAAGACCTGGCCTCCCCTACCCACTTCGTAAGTTATGGCCTCCTTTACCAATTCTGGTGTGTAGCTCTTTACAAAAGTCTGGATGGGCAGGCGGTCCACGGGAGCCGTTTCGATAACGGAGAGATCGCGGGCCCCAGTAAGGGCCATGTGCAAAGTGCGGGGAATGGGCGTGGCGCTCATGGTGAGCACATCTATGTTCTCGCGGAGGGACTTTATCTTTTCTTTATGCCGCACGCCAAATCGGTGCTCTTCGTCTATCACAAGGAGGCCGAGATTCTTGAAGGCGACTTCCTTTCCGAGCAGGCTGTGCGTGCCGATGAGGATATCAATCTTCCCCGCGGCAGTCTGAGCAATGATCTGGTCTTGCTGCTGGCGCGTGCGAAAACGGCTCAGCATCTCCACTGTTACAGGATACCCAACCATCCGCTCACGGAAGGTATTGAAGTGCTGCTGCGCAAGAACAGTGGTGGGCACGAGAATGGCCACCTGATGATTATCCATGACGGCTTTGAAAGCCGTTCGAATAGCCACCTCGGTTTTGCCAAAACCTACATCACCGCAAAGCAGCCGATCCATAGGGCGGGGCTGCTCCATATCGTGCTTGGAATCGTTGATGGCGCGGAGCTGATCGGGCGTTTCCGTGTGCGGGAAAGACTCCTCGAATCTACGCTGCCACTCGCTATCCATAGCAAAAGCGTGCCCTGGCTTGGTATCGCGAGCGGCTTGCAGGCGGAGCAAGTCGGCAGCGAAATCGAGAGTAGCCTGCTCAGCGGCGCGACGGGTTTTCTCCCACTGGCCTGAACCGAGCTTTCCGAGCTTTGGGCGAACTTTGGATAGCCCTACATAACGGCTAATAAGGTGTGCCTCGTAAAGGGGAAGGTGAAGCGTAATGCCATCGGCAAACTCCAACGAGATGACCTCCTCCTTTCGCCCACGAAGCTCCATACGATGCAGGCCACGGAAGCGACAAACGCCCTGCGCGGCGTGGACGAGGTAGTCTCCCTCGGCAAGCTCGGAAAAATCAAGCAGCTGGTCCACAGCCTGCCGCTGCACCAGTTTGCGGCGGCGCATACCTGCCGGGCGCGCACGAAAGCGGGAGAAAAGCTCATTTCCTGTCGCGAGAATGAGGCCAATCGAGCCTTTAGGTATGAGGGAGCCCCCTGCCCGAAAGAGATCGCCACGACCATTCTCAGTTTGGAGTTTGATGCGAAAGCCAGTATCAAGCAGACCTCTTAAAAAGTCTGGCTTAAGGCCGCCCTGCCCTACTTTGAGATTAAAGTCCTCAATCATACCCCGCGCGCGCTGCTCCTCGCTTTCATTGGCCAAGCAAAGAGCAACACGGTAGCCCTCATCTTGCCACAAGGTAAGCTGCCCAAGAAATCGCTCACGAGCTTCCTGCTCAATTTGCAATCGCTCCGTACCCACGACATCGTCCAGCGAAATACTGCGATAAATTTCTAGCGACTCACTGTAGTGAACCCAGCGAGCTGTACCTACAGAAAAGAGTGGCGGCTCAGTCTCGAACTCAGAAAGCCCTGTCCACACATCACTCGTCCGCGCAATTAACTCTTGAAATGTGGGCTTGCCTGGGCCTCGGATTTCAAGGGTTTCAAAGCGATGGCGCGCCTCCATCACAAGGGTATCTGTTTCCCATAGAAGCCAATGGATTTTTCTTTGAGGCAAGTAGTCTATGACAACCCCCTCGCGCTCCTTCTGAGCAGAGCCACCAAGCGCAGCGATAGTAACGGCCTCTAACTTTTCGCTGGTAAGCTGAGAAGTGGGATCAAAAGCGCGGATAGAGTCCACTTCGTCACCAAAGAAATCGATACGAACAGGCGCATTCGCGTTGACGGGATAAACATCAAGAAGTCCCCCGCGAAGGGCGTATTGGCCAGGGCTTTCGCAGACAACCTCGTTTGTGTAACCGAGTTGCTGACCGAGCCGATCGGCCAAAGAACGCAACTGGAGGCGGTCACCAACCTTTACACGAAGCTCGTTTGCGCGCAGGTGGCGAGGATCAGGCGCAGAAGCAAAAAAGCCATTGACCGTGGTAACTACCCAAACCGGGCGGGACTGTGGCTCAGCCTGAAGCTCCAATAGGCGCGTAAGGACTGAGAGCCTATCGCAGGCGAGATCAAAGGCACGCGGTTGCTCCGCCATGCTATCGGGAATCTCTGGCAAGAGGAGCAGCTCTGGCTTTGCCCCATCGGGAGACAGTGTGGCTGTCCAAAAATGAAGCAACTCAAACCATGCCTCAGCCTCCCCAAGATTACGAACAAAGAGAAACGCAAGGCCCGCCTGAGAACGAGAGAGGTGTTCGGCTGCAAAAGCGGGCGCGCAAGAACCGTGCACCCCTGTAATGAGGGTGGCCTCTGTGGTATCTGAGAGGAGCACGGGCTTCATAATCGAAAATAAAGCAAACGTGCAGTTTGCGCCAATTTGCAGAAAAATGCAAAACGGGAATGTTTATTGGAAAGGTAAGGTAAAATGACCGCCGAATAATGCGCTTGAGGAAGCGCAAAGGGGAGCATTGATTCACACCCTATGCTCCGTAATCCCGAAACACAGTATGATCTGGAAATCAGCGGCGTAGTAATATCTGGCCACGGCGTGGCATCAGGAAAAAGCAAAAACTGTCCCTACGCTGGCGGAACCTTGAGGCAACAGATGCCCTACTTCAAGGAACGCGGACTGGATCTTGGCTGTTACTTTTTGGGGACTTTAAATGTGGATGTGGCCCCCGTGAAGCCAAACATGATCGCCGCCGATTATACATTTTTTCACGTGAAATGGACCGAGCGCATACCAGCCGAGCATTTCTCCTTTTCACGCTGTATCCTCAATTACGAAGGAAAGGATTACGATGCTCTCATATACCTCCCGCATCCTGAGACAAAAGTGGAGCATGAGCAGAAGCCAACTCTGCTAGAGATAATCGCAGAACCAGTGGGAGACCTACATTACGGCAAGAAGGTGACGCTAAAACTACAAGCCGCACATTTCGACATATTGCCGCAAACCATTCCTCCAGCCACACTGCCCACATGCCCTAATGCGCCACTCTACCACTTCGCACCAAGGACCGGGTGGATGAATGACCCAAACGGGCTTTGCTATTACAAGGGAAAATGGCACCTCTTTTACCAATACTACAACCCTGCAGAAATAGACGGAATGCAGTGGGGGCATGCCAGCAGTAATGATTTGCTCCACTGGGAGCACCATTTGCCTGCGCTAAGGCCTGACGCAAAAGGCCAGATATGGTCCGGAAGCGCGGTGGCGATCGGGAAAGCGCAAAGTGAGCTTTTTGGAGGAGAAGAAGGAATAGCCTGTTACTACACCTACTGGGACAAAACGGACCACAGGCAATCACAAGGCATGGCTATTAGCGCGGACGGACACCATTTCTACAAAGCAGGGAGTAACCCAATAATACCACAACTTCGCCATCTCGCAGGACACCCTGATGACAAGGATTTTCGAGATCCGAAAGTGTTTTGGCATGAGCCAACCAAGCAATGGGTTATGGCGGTGGCTGGCGGAAAGTTGCGCATATTTACATCAGACAACTTGCGGGATTGGACGTTTGCCGCAATTCATCCCAATTTGGAGACAGAGTGCCCCGATCTCTTCCCGATAGTGGCGGAAGGAGAAACCGATCGCGTTCGCTGGGTCTTGATGCGCGGCGGCACGCACTACCAAACAGGGGATTTTGACGGAAGGGTATTCACTCCCGACAGTGAGCCGAAGGTATTTGGAGGAGGGCCTGATTTTTACGCTACCCAAACTTGGGACAATGCTCCAGATAAACGACGCATAGGAATTTCATGGCTATACCGTTGGTCATACGGTGTGCGCCTGAGCCCAACGGGCGTTTTCTCAGAGCTGGAACCTGAGCCCCCTTACGGAGGGAGCATGGGACTGCCCTGTGAGATGCGGCTTCGGAGGGTGGCGAATGGGCTACGGCTCTACCATTACCCTGTGGAAGAAGTGATAAAGCTAAGAAAGGCATTGCTAGTTAAAATAGAAAATGCCGAGCCAGCGGCACACGACTCTGATCCCTTTTCGGCAATTAAAACGCACGCGGTAGAAGCAGTATTACAACTATCGTTTGAGAAGAAGAAGAGTGGATTTTCAATACAGATAGAAGCGATGCCAGAATGGACGATTATATTTGGTTACGACGAAGCCATGGAGCAGTATTACCTGGAAAGGACAACTAAGCGCCACGAAAAGATACCCGGCTATGCCACGAGAGTAACAGCAGAGGATTACCACATAGAAGCGGACCGCGTTACGATACGCTTATTCACCGACAAGCGAAGCCTGGAAGTGTTTATTGACGAAGGTGCTACCTTTTTTTCGGCGTTACTTATACCTTGCGAAAACGCACCAAAATGGACCATTAAAACAGACTCTTCCACACATATGAAATCACTGGAGGCATGGGCTCTAAGCCTCTAACAAAAGCATTAGGCGGAGCGGAGACTTTTGCCGAGGATTCCAAGCAGATAGATGCCACCAAGAGCCAGAATGATGGAGGGCCCAGTGGGAAGATCTTGGTAGTAGCTGAGAGTGAGACCCAGAATGGAGCCAATCGCGCAGAGTATGGTTGCCATGAGCATCATTTGCCAAAGATGCCGTGCATAGAGACACGCGGTGGCTGCAGGCAGAGTGAGGAGCGCGATAACGAGAATACTCCCTACAACATTGATGAGAAGGACGACCGCCAATGAGGTGAGCAAGAGAAGACCAAGATTATAGGCATCAACGGGCAGCCCACGGATGCGGGCAAATTCTGGGTCGAAGCAGTAGGATTGAATACGATGGTAGCCTAAGAGCGCAAAGAGAAGCAGCAAGAGGGCAAGAATACCTACTCGCCAGATATCTGCCGAAGAGACGAGAAGAATATTCCCGAAAAGGTAGACCATGGGGTCCGCGTAGCCAGGTGTCTTGGCAAGAAAGAGGAGTCCTATTGCCATGCCCACAACCCATATTACGCCCACGAGGGAGTCTTCCCGTTGGCGGCCTTTGCGAGTAGTAGCGTGCAACAAGTAGGCGCTGAGTATGGCCGCCATGGTTGCCCCAAGCAAAGGATGGAACCAGCTCCATGCGAGAACCCGCTGGGAATAGAGCGCAAGGCCGATGCCTCCAAGAATACTATGGCTGATGGCCCCTGCCATAGAGCTGATGCGGCGAGTAACTACCACAGAACCCAACACGCCGGCAATCACGCTAGCCATAAGGCTAACGATGATGGTGTCTCTATAAAAACTAAGGGAAAGATCGGCAAACATAGGGGCGCAAAAAACTCAAGAACGCACATCGGGAGCTGAAGGCTCGCAGCCGCATGAGGTAGCAGGACCAACCGAGCAATGATGGTGATGGATATGAGCCACAGGGTGACCGTAAAGACGGTGAAAGGTATCTCCCGTAAGCGCTTCCAGAGCGTGTGTCGTTACTTGACGATTGACGCAGATGACACGCTGCACGAGTTGAGAAACAAAACCGAAGTCGTGCGATACCAGCACTATAGTGAGCCTCTCATGAAGCTGCCTTAGTTGAGCAAGCAGGCGATCCTCAGCGGTGGCATCAACCATGGAAGTGGGCTCATCAAGAAGAAGGATTTCGGGGTCTGCAGCAAGAGCGCGGGCAAGCAAAACTCTTTGGCGCATCCCCCCCGAAAGAGAAGCAAATGGTCTGGCAGCAGCATGCGCAAGCCCCACCTCGTCGAGCAATTCAAGAGAGCGCTTTTTATCTGAAGAGGTAAAGGGACTCCACTTGCTATTGCCCAGACGACCGAGAAGAACAACATCCAATGCGGAAATTGGGAAGAGGGGGTCGAACTGAAGGGTTTGCGAGAGGTAGCCAATACGTGGGCGAGCTGCGGCAGGACTAAGCCCCAGTATGCTTATAGACCCCGTAGCAGGTCGCAATAGACCAAGCATCAGCTTTAGAAGTGTCGTTTTGCCACCACCGTTTGGACCAACTAAGCACACGAATTCCCGCAACTTAATCTGAAAAGACACATTTTCGACAGCCAACGTCTGCTCGTATGCGAACGAGACATTGTCGAAAGTTATGGCAGGAAGGAGCATCGAGAAATTAAAAATTAAGATTTAAGAATTAAGATTTATTTCAGAATACCTGCATTAGCGCCTAGAAAGATAGTTTGGTTTCATGGCCTATATATTCATTGATAATACAAAGTATTAATAATGAGCATAAAGAGGGGGCGTGCTCCTTGCCAACTGCGAAATTAACTGCCCTTCCGCGAGAAAAATTAGCCCTCGTGACGGAAAATAAGGGTGCTGCAACCAGGAAGCGTGAGGCAGAGAGATTGCTCGTGGCGATCCCATGGCATGGGGTCAGTATTCAGACCACCAAGATTGCCCGCACCTGAGCCGCCGTACTCTGTGGCATCGCTATTGAAGATCTCTTTCCAAAAGCCTGCAAATGGGACACCAAGACGGTAGCCGGAACGGGTAACAGGGGTATAGTGACCGACAACCATGACGTGCCGTTTGCCTGCAAGATCGCGCCGCCAGAACGCAATAACGCCCGCATCTTGATCATCTAGTGAAAGCCACTCAAAGCCACCAGGCTCGTTGTCTGTCTCGAAAAAGGCAGGTTCACTCTGATAAATACGGTTAAGGTCGCGAACGACAGCGAGGACGCCGCTGTGGTCCCTGTATTGGAGGAGATGCCACTCTAAACTTGCATCGTATTTCCACTCCAGAGACTGACCGAAATCACTGCCCATGAAGAGTGTATTTTTACCAGGCCAAGACCACATAAGCCCGTAAAGTGCGCGGAGATTGGCGGCTTTTTCAGGGATATGCGGCATGCCCATTTTGAAAAGCATTGAGCCTTTGCCGTGAACAACTTCATCGTGAGAAAACACATTGGTGAAGCGTTCGGAATACTGGTAGATCATGCCAAACGTGAGGGCATGATGGTGATACTTGCGGTAGATGGGGTCTTTTTCGAAATAGTCTATTATATCGTGCATCCAGCCCATATTCCACTTGAGATCAAACCCGAGACCACCCTCAGAGGTAGGCTTGGTAAGATTGGGGAAAGCAGTGGACTCTTCCGCGATCATCAAGACGCCGGGATGGTATTTGTGAGCGAGATCATTCGTCTTGCGAAGGAAGTCTATGGCTTCGAGATTCTCATTGCCGCCATATTGATTGGGGATCCACTCACCCGGTTGGCGAGAGTAGTCAAGATAGAGCATGGAAGCAACAGCATCCACACGAAGCCCATCAATGTGAAAACGGTCGAACCACGCGAGCGCAGAAGCGACAAGGAAACACCGCACCTCATGGCGCCCGTAATTAAAAATTAAAGTGCCCCAATCGCGGTGCTCGCCTTGGCGGGGGTCGGCGTGCTCGTAGAGGCAGGAGCCATCGAAACGAGCAAGGCTGAAGGCATCCTTCGGGAAGTGAGCAGGCACCCAGTCAATGATTACGCCAATGCCATTTTGGTGAAGCGTATCGACCAGAAACATGAAGTCTTGAGGACTGCCAAAACGCTGGGTCGGAGCGAAATAGCCTGTAACTTGATAGCCCCAGGAACCATCAAACGGGTGCTCGGCAAGAGGCAAGAACTCAACATGAGTGTAACCGTTTTCCAGCAGGTATGCCGTAAGCTCAGTGGCCGCCTCACGATAAGTGAGGGGGCGGTTACCATCTTCGACCTTTCGCTTCCAAGAGCCGAGATGGCATTCGTAGATAGAGATTGGCTTGCGAAGAGATTGCCGATTCGGGCGATTGGCCATCCATTCGTGGTCGTGCCATTCGTAGCTGTTAAGCGGCCAGATTATTGATGCGTTATGAGGCGGCGCTTCATAGTAGGTGGCGTAGGGATCGGTCTTCAGATGCAAGTAGTCATCTGCACCGTGAATCTCGTATTTATACTTCATGCCCGCTTCAAGCCCAGGGATAAAAAGCTCCCAAACGCCAGAATTACCAAGCGCGCGAGCGGGATGATAGCGGCCGTCCCAATTATTAAAGTCGCCAACTACTGAAACGCGCCGAGCACTAGGAGCCCAGAGCGCAAGGGATACGCCTTTTACACCTTGGTGCTCACGAATATGAGCTCCGAGCTTATCGTAAATGAAGTGCTCATTCCCTTCATTAAAAAGATAGAGGTCTTGATCCCCGAGAGTTGGAAGAAAAGAATAAGGATCAAAAAACTGGCGGATTTCGCCATTATTTTTCTCAATCCGGAGCCTGTAGCGAAAGACTTCTGCAGTATCCTTAATAAAAGCCTCAAAGAAACCGTCATCTGTGAGTTTTTTAAGTGGGTAGCGTGCCTCAGTTTCGCCGTCAATGCGAACTACCTCACAGGAAATGGCATCTCTAATGAACGCACGAGCGACTAGTCCCTTTTGCTTGCGATAGAGAGCAGGATGAAGCCCCAAAACTGAATGAGGACTGGTGTGACGAGCTTTTTGTAAGAGTTCGAGATCGGCTTCGGCAATGAGCACGGCGGTAGATTTTAGAAAGTTAAGACGAAAGGTAAGGCGAAAGTAACGGAGAGCATTCGTTATTTACAGGAAGATGTCAACGCAGGGCGAAGATGAGTCGAACCCCTTATTTGAGGAATGAGGCGCAAAAAAGGCTTTTCAGGTGATTGGTAGTGGGATAGAAGGTAGGTGAAAGAGTGTACTTGTATTAACCTGTAACTGATCTGTTGCCATGGCCTTAATGACTTCCGGAGCTTCGACTACTACCTCTGCTGCAAGCAGACAAGCTGCACCCGCAAAAAAAATGAGCTTCATGGAGAGCCAGAAGCTCGCAAAGCTCAAGGCCTATGAAAAACAGGCCAAAAAAAAGAAGATTAAACTGGAAGCGCTGTGCATATTCACACAGCAATTATCTTCCATGTTGGAAGCTGGGTTGCCATTGGTAAGCGCGTTGGAAGCCTTGCAAGAGCAGACTGAAGACCCCGTATTTCAGATAATTATACGCGATGTAAGGATAGACGTATCAGGCGGAACTGCATTCAGCGTGGCTGTGGCAAAATTCCCGCGTGCATTTCCAAACCTATTTATTTCCATGGTGGAAGCCGGTGAAGCATCAGGTGGACTTGCTTCGATTCTCGGGAAAGTAGCAGTCTACTTTGAAGACAGTGTGAAGCTGACCAAGAAGGTAAAAGGTGCGATGACCTATCCTGCGGCTGTTATCGGACTAGCTGTGGCACTGGTGAACGTACTACTCGTCTTCGTGATACCTGTCTTTGCGGAGATGTTTGAAGGGTTCGGGGCAAAACTTCCAGCCCCCACTCAGATGTTGATCGATACATCGAACTTCATGAAATCAAATATTATTTATATAATATTGATACTAGTAATCATTTTCAAAGGAGTAAGTAAGTTTGTTGCTACGCCCAAAGGCAGAGTTGTGAAAGATCGGGTACTATTTAAAATTCCTGTTGTAGGAGAGCTCATACAAAAAATCGCTGTATCTCGCTTCTGCCGCACTTATGCGATTCTGCTGAGAGCAGGCGTGCCTATTTTGCGCTCGATTGAGATCGTTTCAAAGGCATCCGGAAGTACCTTTATTGAGGAAGCTTGCAAAGAGATTTCTCGCGCAATCTCTCAAGGGGGGCAGCTCTCCGAAGTAGTGGCGCAAAACGCCTATTTTCCACCCACGGTAAAGTTTATGGCAAAGGCAGGCGAGCAAACCGGTAACGTGGACGGTATGATGAATAAGGTGGCTGACTTCTTTGACAACGACATCCAGAATACGATTTCCGCACTTACGTCTCTTATGGAACCGGTTCTTATCTGCTTCCTGGGTGTCTTTGTAGGAGGTATTGTGATGTGTATGTTCCTCCCTATCTTCCAACTCTCAAGCGTGGTTGGAGGCTAAGCACTAACCCAACTCAATCGGCAAGAGATTGAGGCCTAGCGACTTCGAGAGAAGCGCCTGCAGTCCTGATTGCGCGCTGTAGATTTAAGGAAGCCTCCCCGCTTGTGACAACACACATACCCGCGAATAGCGGTGTAGCGAGGGTAAGAGCGCGACGTCCCAACTTTGTGTGGTCTAGGGCAAAGAAGGTTTTGTCTGCGGCCTTAATCATGCGCTTTTGGGTTGCGATGATGAAGGCATTGCTATTCCAAATGCCCTCCTCTGTGAGACCTGCGCCACCTAACACACAAATATCAGCATGCATTTCTGAAAGACTAGCCTCACAAGTGGGTCCGTAAAGAACACCAAGCCGGTTATAAACAGTACCGCCTGTGAGTATGGTTTCTATGTTCGAGACTTCATTGTAAAGAGCTGCTATAGGGAGCGAATTGGTAATAACGATAATACGCCGTGATGCCAGAAGGCGAGCCACGGCATAAGTGCTGGTGCCACCATCAAGCATGACCGTCATCCCGGGTGCGATTTTAGAGGCAATAAGCTCGGCCATGGCGTGCTTTTCTGCAGTCTGACGGTCATCTTGGGTTATGAAATCGTACCCCCCTTTTTCCTCTGTAGTTGCTATCCAACTAGCGCCACCATGATGGCGGCGGACTAGACCGCGGGTCTCAAGCTCATTGAGCGTTCGACGAACGGTAGAAAGACTGGCATCGAACTCCTTGGCAAGCGTCTGGAGATCTGCGTATTGGTACTCACGGAGGTAATCCTCCATGCGATCAAGGCGATGCTTATTTGTTATTGCCATGCGAAATAGCAATACCAAGCCGTGAGCAGCCTATAAAGTAAAATCCTACGTCACTGATAGACTAGCGAAACTCCACATTTTTAATGTAGCGGGTAAAAAGGTCTATCTGATCACCATGCGTGATGTGTTTGCCGTTTTCTACCATGTTCTCAATTAGAATATTTTCTACGGGGTTCGACTCATTCCACCCACCGATTATACTGAAGCTGTAACCAGGGTTAAATACAGATGAATGGACATAAATATTGCGAAGGGTGATGTCTCTTATCTTGCCTTGCCCCTGATACCCAAAACCATAGCGACTATTGCTAAATCTAATCGAAAGCAAAGAATCATAGTAATGCTCAATACGAATGTTTTCGTACAAAACATCGTGAAGGTCTGCGGTTGCTGCATGGTTGATACTGATGGGGGCTCCGTGACCATGCACGCAAAGAATATCTATGTCACTGAAAATAACATCGTAGATTTCCTTATTGTGCAGCTCATGGCCAATCTCAATGGCGTTGCCCGCGCCATCATTCCACAAAATGCAATTGGAAAAGCGTAGATTGTAACTAGGGCTGTCAGTAAGGGGAGCAGCACCCTCCTTGCTTCGCCAATTATGATTAAATGCCTTGATAACAAGACAATCATCATTTGTGCGAATACAGCAGCGCTCTACTGTTACATTTCTGGATGCAACAACATCTATACCGTCTCCTCCTACAACTTTTCCGAGGATACGTAGCCCATCTACATGGACCCTATCACAGTCACCCAATACTAGAGACCAGCCTGCCGTTTCAGTGATTAGGATATCCTTTACCAGTATATCTTTGCAGTAAGAAAGTAAAATTTGGCGATGATGGGATTTAGTGCGCTGGCGCCAGAGTAATCCGTCAAGAATTCCGCGACCAGAAATGGTAATGTTGCTGGCATTCTCTGCTTTAACAACTCCTTGAACAAAGGCACCCAGAGGAATGTGTAGCGTAGAGTTATCCTTAAGCTCGATCAGGCCAACATCGTAAGCCTTGCCTGGTTCAAAAGTTATGAGACCAGGAGTATTGGGATCGGGTTTCTTGTCCTCTGGGGCCATTGCGTAGAGGAAAAAGGATGGTGCTCCGTTATCTTCAATGCAGAGGTATTGTGGCTTATCCAGAGTAAACTTAAGAGAATACTCCGAACGCTCACTTTTAATCGCTTTAGATAAAGGCTTGATACAAAGCTTCTCGACAGGAAGCTTACAAACAAGCTCAATGGTAACTGAGCCTGTGAATTCAAAGGAGGCATGATGAGCAACGCTCATCTCCAAGCAGGAAACTTGTTGACCATCTACGAACAGCTTGAAGAGCTCCGAGCGTTTGCACACATCGGGCCAATTAGGATTATAAGTTAGGGGCATAGCTAAACTAAATGAAGTTAATATGGGGAACGAAAGGTTTAGCCAAAATGGGGATTAAGTAAAGAGAATGTCACTTTAAACCGTTAATCCAATTTGAATTTCCATATTCCAAACGTATACGCGGAAATTCGACCAAATGTTCTCCTGCTTCAGATTGAGTTGCACATTCCATAAGCCAGAGAGAATCGCGGACCGAGCTTGCATCGCCATTTGATTTGCGCCTATCGGCTGTGATTATGTAAAGCGCGTGCTTTGCGCGAGTAATAGCCACGTAAAGATTACAAAAATCTTCGAACCACTCGCGCGATTTATCTGCGATGATTGCATCTCTAAACGGCTTTATAAATTCAGCTAGTACGGAGTTAACCCCAAGACATACCCATTCTTGTCCATTCGGGTTAGTGCCTTTAAGCAAACTGGTTGTGTGGCTTTGGCTGCGCTCTTGAAGTTCCGGAAGAATAACGCAATCAAATCCGAGTCCTTTGGATTTATGTATTGTCAGGACACGAACGGCATTTGCACTTGGCGTTTCCTGAATGCGACAAGACCTGATGTAATGCAGAAAGGTATCTACATCGCGAATACCATTCATATCGTATGCAGCAGAGAAGCGACGCCAAAGTAAGAGCCTGTCTTTAGTAAAATCAGAGAGAGGAAAGCTGAATTTATTGAGTGATTGGACGATGAAATCAATAGCAGCCGCAAAACCACGATAAGCTATTTTTTCTGCTAAATCATCGAACAGGAAGGGCTCCGATTCTATCCATGGCAAAAGCGGTGTGAGCTTTAGGTGTTCGCAAGCCAGTGTATCACCGGGATGAGCAGTAGCCTGGAAAAGCGAAATTAATGCAACGGAGAATGGGTCTGCCGCAGCAAAAGCAATGTCGCTCTCAGCTGCAACAGGGATTCCCTTTCCACGAAGAAAGCGAGTGATAGAATCTACCCGTTTATTTGTGCGACATATTACAGCACAGGTAAGACCGTATTTCCATGGTTTTAGTGCATCAAGACGATCGAAAATCTCATCAATTATAGGATCGTTACTTTCTGTATCTTCTTCGTTCTCTTCATTTGGCTGATTTGCAAAACTTTTATAATTAGCTGTTTCTATCCAAACGGCATAACCTCTTTTCTTGGTAGCTGATGTATGATTGGTCCATACAGCTTTCCATTCCTCACGGGCGGCAGAATAGGCGCTGTGATTGACAGGCTGATCATCGCGATTCCATAAGGGAAGGTTGGAGAAAATTTTATTAACCAATTCGACAATGGCCTCAGCACAGCGATAGGTAGAAGCAAGATCAATGCGCTGAATGGAATTTGTGCCAGATTGATAGCGATCAAAAATCTCCATGAAGAGTTTATGATCGCCACCGCGCCAGTTGTAGATGGCCTGCTTCACATCTCCCACATAAAAGAAAGATTTTTGGCGATTGGGAGCTTGCAGCACTTCATCAATAAGATTGGAGAGTACTGCCCACTG
>CAZHQD010000031.1:15329-23883 GCA_964533835.1 uncultured Puniceicoccaceae bacterium
TGAAGACGACTTTGGCATTCTGCCGCAATGATGTGGCGCACGCAGCGTTTGAGCTTTGCTGAATAGACTTCCGAAAATGTTATGGATTGCTTCCGATAGTTAATCGTAATCGCGCTATCATCGTAAGCTAACTCAAAGATTTGCGCTGGGATAGAGTTCTTAAATAGCTCAGAAAACTTTCCCATATGCCATTCAGAAAGATTGCCAATAAATCCTTGCAGCGCAGTTGTAAATTGATTGGAGACCTTGCCCTCAGCGACAGCCGTATCTGTAGATTTATGTAACTCGCCAACAAGTGCATCATACGCTTCATCGCTAAGAAGGTGCTGCACGACATCACCTATGCCGATGGAAAGAGGATCGCCCCAAAGGGTTTCGTCTGGATGGCTTAGGTAAAAAGGGTAATGGGCATTAATGTAATCCTGAAGGCGAGAGTAGACGCGCTTTTCATCATTTCCATAACTTGCTGTTTTGAAGGACTCAAAAAATGCGCGTCGTCGCTCGTCATCAACTTCTTCATACTTAAGCTGGGTGCGAATAACGTCACGCCGGGCACGCTCTACATCGCCCCCTTGAAGAATTGTGGGCGTGCCCTCAATGCCCAATTCAAATGGAAATGCGTTTACGATTTGAAAGAAAAAACTATCTAGTGTTTCAAGATGCAGTTGGTGTGAGTTGTCCAAAATGAGACGAAGCAGGGCAGCAACGTCATCAATGGCAAGTTGTGGTGCATTTGTTGTTGAAGTAAAACGAGAAAGGTCAGCAGCCTTTTTACTCGATTGTCCAGCTTCAGCCAGACGCAGCATAAGGCTCTCCAAAAACTCCGCTGCCGCATTACGACTAAAAGTAAGGGCAATAATTTTGCTGGGATCCACACCTGCGCGGATGAGCGTAAGCAATCGATTAGTTAGCTGGAAGGTCTTGCCTGAGCCAGCCGAGGCTAAAATCATCTGGTGGGGAAGCGACATGGCTAATTCTATGCAGGTGATTCGACTGATTGCTCAGCATCCGGGAAAGAAAGGATTTCTTCAAAATCATCATACCTTGGGGAAGCAGGTGGCCAAAATACACCATTAAGAACGCTTTCTAAAATACCTTCAGCACAATCAGAAGCAGCAGAGAGTTCTTCCGGGCTAAGGCTCCATGGCAGCAATTCGGTAGCCGATACTGCCTTTGGGAGAATGATGTATGCGGTGGATACAAGGTCCTCTTTGCCGGGTGAAATCGGCAAAACGTTGGCAAGATTATATTTGAGGGCGTATATGTAGAGAGGAAGTTGTAGATTTTTCCAGCAGCTATCCTCGTCAATCACTGCAAAAGACGGCGGCTCGGTCTTGCCGATTTTTGTTATATGATCTTTCCGTGGAGCATGGGAGCTGTCACTTTTATCATAGGTTTTATAGTCCAGCACACGCCACTCAGTAACGTTCGTTTTAGGATTAATACGGCGCTCTATACGATCAATAGTACCTGAAATCTTGATCGGTCTTTCTTCGATAGTGAAGGGAATTTCAAATTTCTGCTCGACGGCTAGGATTTGCCAGCCATCGCCTGCTTCTTTGGCCTGAATTTGAGCAAATGCGCGAAGACGCTGCAGTGCACTTTCCACTTGTAGTTCCACGGCGAGATTTCGGTAGGCCCTATTTCCGTAGATTTGCTCTACCTGATGAATGAGCTGCTTGTCACAAAATTCGGCAATAGTAGCTGCGTCCCTAGAACTATTAACAGTTGAGCGGCCAAATGCCTCCAGCGTATTGTGCATGAGATTGCCAAACGAGCGCTCATCCATTTCCAGACGATTGGGCTCAAATGGGGCCATCTTCAGCATATTGCGAAGATAGAAACGGTAGGGACACTCAAGGTATTCCCTAAATGCCGTAACGCGGAGCTTTTCAATTTTGGAACCCGCGTCTGGTCTTGGAGGCTGCAACTTCCACGCAAGCTCCCAAGGTGGGCGCTGAAATGACTCGCTCTTGCGTGTAAAAAGGTAGGTAACTCGCTGGGGCAACTCGCTGTTGGGGCAGTGGAAAAGCAAACGTGAGGGCTTCAAGGGAGCGCCATCGCCACCGCGCTGAGGAAATCCAATCCTAACTGATCCCAAGTCGCGCCGAGATTCCACCATATGCCAAAGAAGAAAGGCATCATGCGCATAACGGCGATCACTTGTTCGCAGACCCAGCGCGCGCCTGGCGCCCTCGGGCAAAAACGCTTCCGAATGGAGCGAAGATGGAACTACCCCCTCAATCAATCCGTAAAGAAGCAGCTTAGGTGCGGAATCAAAACTAAGCTCCAGCCAGCCCTGATACTCACGCGCGCCATCGGGTCGCGCATAGTATACACGCTCGCTATGAAATTGCGTGGCAAGAGACTGAATCAAATCTAACGATGATGAAAAAACATCCCACTGCCCCTCTAAAGAGTCTAGCATCTCAAAAAACTGTGCGCGTGCGGTAGCCTCAATGTGTGCGGGGTCATTGGCTGGAATGAGACGCGATACCGCAAAAAATTCCGTGAAGAAAGCACGCACATCTCTAGGATTTGTAGAAGACAGGGCTTGGCAAAAGTCATTTAGCTTATGAAGGACAAATCTAACAAACTCTGGCTTATCCACCGATTCAATGAGAATAAGCGCAGATTCCAGGGTACCAGGAAGCCTTTCATTAGAGAAATTATCTAGTTCGCAGAGTAGCCTTCTCCACTGAAGCGATTGAGCTGGGTAGGATTTGCCCCATTGGAAAAGCACCCACTGTCGCACATCTGCATGGCGAATAAGTGTCAGCACATCAGGAAAAGAACGTGAACGAATGAAACGCGGGAGGATTTCGAGAAGAGCGCCAACTCCCGTGTGAGAGGCGAGAACTCCGCTGGGATTGTAAGTTGGGATACCGTCTATGGCACACAAGGAATCAAATTCTGAAGCCAAATCATCATGAAGGATACCGACTGCCTCCCCACCCTCCAATGATTGGGAAAGGTGTCGGGCCAAGTCCGCGGTATTTGCTGAAACAACTACAGAATCTTGGAACGCCCCTAGCGAAATAGTAGCCAAGGTGGAATTAGCCCAAAAGGATGGCAAAGGGCGCCCCCAAGCATCAAAACAACTGCGCATTTCCTGATGGGCTGCAACGAGGACACTGCAAGCTATGGGATGCCCATCAAGCAACTTCAGAAGAAAGGGCGGTGGATCAGGATTGAAAGCAAAAACAATTGCTGCTGGAAGCTTAGGGACTTCTTTGGAATCCAAGACGGTAAGAAGCTCGCTATCCCTATCGCAAAGACCTGCATTCTCTATAAGCTCTACATAGAGATTCTCTATATAGAGCATATCTTCCCATCTATCGGATTCGGTGAAGCCGTCCATTTTGAGAAGGCCAGCGAGTGCGGCTCTCAGGGAAAGTCCCTCCTCCACCAAAGTATGCCGAACGTTGAGAAGCAAATCAGCGGTCTTCAAGATGCCCGCATCGGTAATGGCTGATGTATCCTGAATAGGAAAGAGCGCGGCACACTGGCCCTCCTCGCGAAGTTGACGAATAGCGGTAGCCATTAACCTACGGGAAACAACCGGCGAAGCAAATGGCTTGTCAGAGAGAAGCCTGCTCATGCACTCGCCACCAGTAAGGATTTGCATACAGGTAGCGCCCCGCGCCTCCAGCGATGCACGAAGCCGCTCTCCAGCGCGAGCGGTCGGAACAATAATGAGCGATTGGGCAAAATCAAAGTTTGCCTGTGCGAGAAGCCAGTCTGCGGCGGCATCTGCTAGAGACAGGCTAGAACCAAGAAAATTTAATTGAGGAGCTGCGGAAGGCGGCACAATTAGATCCAATGAAAGTGAGTTTCGACAACGATCTCGGGATGAAGACTTTGCGAGACTGGGCAAGATGCCGCGGCTCGCTCCAGTGCGCTGCGGTAAAGCTCTTCGACACCTGCGGGCGGATGGATATGGACCACGAGGCGCGATATGCGGCGGGGCTTGTCGCGACTCATGTGTTTTTCGATGGCAACCCGCATCCCTTTCAGTTCCACACCGTATTCCCGAGCGCGCATCCCCATGATAGTAGCCATACAGGTCGCTAGACCTGCTGCGACCAGATCTGTGGGGGAAAAACATTCGCCACGACCATTGTTATCGAGCGGGGCATCTGTGTGAATCGTGCAGTGCGAGGGTCCGTGCTGAGCGGAGCAGTGAAGATCGCCATCGTAGGTTACAGAAATAGAAACCATAGGGTGAGTATTAGAAGGGAGAATGATTTTCGCAACGGAGAAAGGCTCCAGAATAGGGATTCCCCTGATTGACGCTAACGAAAAGATGCACAGTATCCGTCTTTCCTGCTTTTTTAACCTATCCTGTAATCATGCCTATCAAAATACTACTCGCGAAATCAAACTGGGAAGTTTCCACAACTCCCCTTCCCCACTTCATGGAGCTATGCAAAGCAAACGGATTCGATGGTGCAGAAATCTATCTGGCCCCCCGTGAAGAAAGTAGCGAGAGCATTCGCATGGGATTAGAAAAAAGTGGCCTTTTCCTGATCGCACAAGTCGCCAGCCAAGGCACCACACCACAAGAGCATTTGGCATCATTCAAGTCTCAAATGAAAAGGGCAAAGGAGTGTGGGGCACAATTTGTGAATGCTCACACAGGCTCGGACTTTTTCTCATTTAAAGAAAACCTAGACCTCTTTCGGCACACCCTCACATTGAGCGCTGATATGGGCCTGCCCATTTGCCACGAAACCCACCGCGGGCGCGCGCTTTATAATCTGCCTGACACTCTGCGCTACCTGGAAGCTGAGCCCAGACTAAAGCTTACGGGAGATTTCTCTCACTTCATGTGCGTGCATGAAACTAATTTGGATGAGCGAGCCGAACTATTGGCGAAGGTTTTGCCCCACTGCGGCCACTTGCACGCTAGAGTGGGTTTTGAAGAAGGGCCACAAGTGCCTCACCCTATGGCTCCCGAGTGGAAAGAAATGCGCCATCGCTACCTGAGCATCTGGAAGAAAGTCTTCAGCTTAGCGGAAGCGAATGGAGCAACCACGTTCACCATCACTCCAGAGGCAGGGCCACCGGCGTATATGCCGACAGTTCCATTTACGAATCAACCAATAGCGGACGCATGGTCGGTAAATCTGGCAGTGGCAGACTGGCTGCGCTCCGAATTGATGAGCCCCTAGATCGACGTCTCCGCATTCACCAGCCCGAAGGCGATAGCTTGGCGAGTAAGCCCTGCCACATTGTGCACAGAAAGTTTCTGCATGATGTGGGTTCGGTGAACATCAGCCGTGCGGGAAGAGATACCTAGCCGATCTGCTATCTCCTTGGTAGTATATCCCTCTGCAATTAGCTGAAGAATTTCGCGCTCGCGGGCAGTCAGCGACTCCAGCGACTCCACATTTTCCGGCGCCATCAGCAGCTCAGGCATCCGCTGGACTATGGCAGGGCCATAGTAGGTTTGCCCTGCAGCAATAGCATTGATGGCCTTTGTCATCTCTTGCAGCCCCGCGGCTTTCTCTATGATGCCGTTGACCTTTGCGAGCATGACACGGCGAATAGAGCTCAAATTAAACACGCCACTGAACACCAGAATCTTAATTGTGGGAAACTCTGCCTTCAGTTGCGCTGCCACTTCCACGCCGTTTAGGCTGGGGAGACGCACATCAAGGATGACTATATTTGGGCGAAGTTTAAGACAAGCTTCGAGGCCTTCTTTCCCATCTCCTGCGGTACCAACTATTTCGATATCTTTACGCTCCTGCAGGAGCTCCACTACGAGATCCCTCAGGAGAACTTCATCCTCTATGATAAACACTTTTTGCATAACTAGGCAGGTAGTTCTCTTTACGGGATTGGCTGAAAAATCTAAAGAGTCAAAAATCATTTTCGCCTCAAAAAACGTAGCCAAAGCAGAACAAGCACAAACTTAAAGGGCGGGAACCCACGAATGGATTCCCGCCCCGGTATTTTCGACTTAGGTTAAGTGCGCTTTAATACCACATACCCGCAGACGGCCCGAAGAGGGTCGTATGGGGGTTTGCAGCCAAGAGGCGATACCATACCCAGCCTGTTACGCTGGAGATAGGCCGCTTGAAGCGCGGGTTTTGTGTCTTGTTGGCAGTCTGCTTGATGGCAGTCTGATTTTTCATGGTCCGTGTTTTGTGTTACAACGCTCAACACAGCGTGGCCGCATTGAGCGAAAGGGACGGTTTCCATGACCAAATGTAAAAAGAACTAGATGTAAAAGTGCTCTGATTGGTGCAAAATGTCAAGCATTCGAGGACTGGAAATGCCGAAAAATGGGCACTTTTCGCTATTTATTGATAAAATCAGGCTGATTTTTACAAATGTTAACAGATAGAAGTATCATATTGAACCGGCACGCGCCATCTGACTGGCTATCCTGCTAAAGCCAGGCGCGGCATGCTCCAGAAACGAAAAATAGGCAGGGCAAAGATAATTAAGCCCCGTCTCGCCGTAGCGATCCTTGGCAACTCGGTGCTTGGGGCAACCTCCGTTGCAGGCGAATCTCCAGCGGCACTCGCGGCATTGGCGTGGGAGCGTAGCCCACTTGTCCCGCCCAAATTGCTTTTGAGCGGGAGAATCTATTATGGTGGCCCAAGAATCTTCTAGCACGGACCCCCGCTTGTGACTCTCAAAAACATAGTGATCGCACGCATACACAGTGCCATCGTGCTCCATGGCAACCGCGCGTCCACACTCCTCACTATGCACACAAACTCCCCCTGGCGCTCCCATAAATCGAAGCAAAAATGTATCAAACCACTGAATGGAGTAGCGCTGGGTATCCTTTTCCAGCCAGCGGTCAAATAGCTCTATCATAAAACGCCCAAGCGCAGCAGGATTCACGCTCCATCGGGAAACTTTGGGAGAACCTCCTTCTTTAGCCTCCACCTCCACTATCGGAATAAATTGGAGGTAGCGTGCTCCAAGCCCTCTTAAAAAGCGATAAACCTCCAATGCCTTATCCTGATTGCCAGGGTGAACTGTGGTGAGGGTATTGTATTCTACTTTAAACTTTTGCAGGACTTCCAGTCCGCGCATGACTGCCCTAAAGCTTCCGTGCCCAGACCGATCGCGACGGTAGGTATTATGGATGTTCTCTGGCCCATCCACACTTATCCCCACCAGAAAACCCTCGTCGGCCATGAAGCGCCCCCACTCGTCGCTCAGAAGCATCCCATTGGTTTGGAAGGCATTGAGTACTTTCCGCCCCCCTGCATACTGTCGCTGCAAGCGCACTGCCTTGCGGAAAAAATCGAGTCCTCGCAAGGTCGGCTCCCCACCTTGCCAGGCGAATACTAGCTCTGGCGCAGGATTGGCCTGGCAATATGAGCGTATGTAGGCCTCAAGCACTTCCTCGTTCATCAGAGGCGCGCCTTTTGTGGACATTTCTTCAAGCTTGCTGATATAAAAACAATAGGTACAGCGAAGCTGGCAAGCGGGTCCCGCGGGCTTTACCATCACGTGAAAAGGTGCAATAGGCGTGGCTTGGGGCATTGATTCCTGTCGGGACATGTTCGGTATTATTCTTATAGAACAACGATTTACAATAAATTTTTCTAATGGATAGGTACTGTGTTAAGGAAAGTAGTTGGAACAAAAGACACTAAAGGTTGCATGAGTGTAGGGAACAGTTACCTTCTAGAGAAAACTAATAAACAATGGCCAAAGATTCCCCGATCCATTCTGAAGCGAGAGAAACAGGATTTTCGCGTAGGCGTTTTCTGGTAAGCACTGGTGCCGCGCTTGCAGCCATTACTATTCCGAGCGCCTTGCGGGGTACCGACAGCAAAGCCACTATCTCCAAACCACAGATGGCTAGCGCCCCCAGCGGGTGGTCAGGCTATGAGCCGCAATCACTGGACTTCCCCCACTCTGCACTTGAGCCTCATATTGACGGGCTGACGATGGAGATCCACCACGGCAAGCACTACGTAGGCTATGTAAATAACCTAAATAACGCACTCAAGGGAGCCTCTGTCCAACCGCCCGCCACAGTGGAAGAACTGTGCAGGCAGATCATGAGCCTGCCTGAAAATATTCGAACCGCTGTGAGAAATAACGGCGGGGGGACCTATAACCACGAACTTTTCTGGGCCACATTGGCTCCCAACGGCAAAGGCGGTGGCGGTGAGCCCATCGGTCAATTAGGGCAGGCCATTGCACTCGCCTTCGGGGATTTCACCAGCTTTAAGACTGCGTTTGGCAAGGCGGCAGCATCAGTGTTCGGCAGCGGTTGGGCTTGGCTATGCGTGGACTCTACAGGGACGCTCTTCCTTTCAACTACACCGAACCAAGACAATCCCCTCATGACAGGGCTGGTAGAAAAAACGGGCAAACCTATCTTGGGCCTGGACGTGTGGGAACACGCCTACTACCTCAACTACCAAAACCGCCGCGCGGATTACATCGGCTCTTGGTGGAATGTGGTCAATTGGAGCGCAGCAGAGGAGCTGTATGAGGTGGCGATACACTAAATGATATGGCTTTAGACTAGCAGATGAAATCAAGCATCCCTCATAAGAGAGCGCAAATG
>CAZHQD010000032.1:0-23260 GCA_964533835.1 uncultured Puniceicoccaceae bacterium
ATAACTACACTTGCTATTTTGAGCTGTGTTCATTGAATTTTGCGCATGTTATTGCGAGTTACCCAATACGGCGAACCAGTCTTGAGAGAAAAGGGCAAACCAGTAGTCAATTTCGACGATAAATTGATAGCGCTGGCCGACAATATGCTCGAAACCATGTATGCAAGTAATGGTGTGGGCATAGCAGCTCAGCAAGTTGGGGAGGCGCTGCAGTTTTGTGTTGTTGATTTGCAGGTGCGCCAAAAGCAGGTGGATTTCTTTTACGAATTGGATGGCAAGAAACCGCCACTCAATTTGATAATGCCTATGGCTCTGGCAAATCCTGTGGTATCCATCGAGTCAGTCGAAGAAGAAGGGATGGAGGAGGGGTGTTTGTCATTTCCAGAAATACGGGGTGAGGTACGGCGGCCAACAAGAATTACCGTACGCTATCAGGATCTCAGGGGGAGCAACCGTGTGCTTACGTGCGATGGTTTCTTCGCGCGTGTAATTTTACACGAATACGATCATTTGCAGGGGATATTGTTTATTGATCGAATGTCGGAGCCATCTCTAAAAGCTCTTGATGAACCTATAAAGGCGTTGAAAAAGAAGACCCGTGATTTTCTTGCCAAGCATAGTAAGAAACCTAAGTATAACTAACACCTGTTAGGTAACCCTTAAACTCTCTACTCATGAAATTGGAACAAATTGCAGTCCAGCTCTACACGCTGCGTGATTTTTGTAAAACACCTGACGCCATTGCCACAAGCCTTGAGAAGGTGGCCGCAATTGGCTACAAGGCTGTTCAGGCGAGTGGGCTCGGGCCTATAGCCGAGGAAGAACTGGTGCGGTTGTGTTCGGCAAACGGGTTGTCGCTATGTGCTACACACGAAGGAAGTGACCGCATACTGAATGAGCCTGAAGCCATTGTCACACGCTTGAAGAAACTTAACTGCAAGCACACGGCATACCCTTATCCGGGCGGAATAGACTTCGCATCAATCGAATCCGTAAATGGGCTAATCAATAAGCTCAACAAAGCAGGAAAAGTACTGGCAGATGCCGGGTTAACGCTATCCTACCACAATCACCATCACGAATTTCGGAAAATTAATGGCAAGATCATCCTTGAGAAGATCTATGCAGAAAGTGATCCACGCTACCTAAAAGCCGAATTGGACACTTACTGGGTGCAGTTCGGAGGAGGCGATCCCGTAGCTTGGTGTGCTGCAATGAAAGGACGGTTGCCTTTGCTACACCTAAAGGATTATCGTATCAACGAGAACAACGAGCCCAAATTTGCTGAAATAGGGCAGGGGAATTTGAATTGGCCTGCCATAATAGCTACCGCCGAAGCAAGCGGTTGTGAGTGGTTTATAGTCGAGCAGGATCAGACCCCTGGCGATCCGTTTGATTCGCTAAAAATCAGTTTTGATTACCTACGGACGCTTGTCAGCTAGGTTACAAAATACCATGCTAGAGGCATGATTCGCCAGACTCGGCAAAGAGAAGCCATTCTAAAGGCGCTGGCGGAAGCTGGAAGGCCACTCACGGTTGGTGAACTGCATCAGTTGGCCACTGCGCATTGCCCAGATGTGGGCCTTCGCACCGTCTATCGAAACATAAGAGAGATGGTTGCCGAGGGAAAGCTTGTTGGCGTGGACTACCCTGGGCAACCGCTGCGCTATGAGGCCGTCTCGCCAGCGGGGCATCACCCACACTTTATTTGCCGAGCTTGCAACAAAGTTTACCAGCTAGAAGTGGATATAGCCGATGTAAGCATCAAAGCACCCGAAGGATTTACAATTGAGGGCGAAGAAGTTGTTTTTTACGGACGTTGCCCCGCCTGCAAGACCAAATAACGTAACATTGGAACTCAATGAATCCCTGTTATTAATAATAGGAAACTGTTATTTTATAATGGGGTAAAAATTTCAAAAGAACAGTAAAAATTCTCATTACAAAAGAAATAAAGAGAGGTTATTTTTGATATTAAGAGAAAACAGAAAGATATATTAGTATTTACCCTAAGTTTTAGATAAGTAATTTCATCAGAATAGGGACAAAAATAGTAAAAAAAGACAGAATGGCATAAATTTTGGTAGCAAATTGCTAAAAGCGTCATTTTAACGCTTGCTAGTAAGGTTACGTAACATATAGGTTAAATAATATATTTAACTGCCATTTAGACCAATTAAACAACAAGCATTGTGGACGACATGCTGCCAACGTCTCAGAATATCCTCATTGTAGAAGATGAAACATTATTTCGCCATTTTATATGCCAACACCTTAGGCAAATCTATCCAGAAGCTAAGCTATATGAGGCAACCAGCGGGCAAGATGCTCTGGATATAGTTGACTCGGTGGTCGTACATTTTTGTGTATTGGATTTAAGGCTGCCTGGGCTGGACGGATTGACGGTTGCAGGCTCTATGTTGAAGGCCCAGCCGAATATGCGGATACTTGTAATATCGGCAAGCGATGATCAGCAGCTCGTCAAAGAGCTACTCTTGATGGGTGTGCTGGGATACCTGCACAAAACGGATGATTTTGAGAGTTTTCACAAATCCATTGAGCTAGTAATCAGCGGTCGTGGGTACATAAGTATGCCGCGTGTACAGGACGAGCGGCCGATTTCTCCCAATTCCAGGAGCCCTTTGCTTGATGAACTGACGACACGAGAGCGGCAGGTATTGTCTCTACTTGCAAGGGGCTATACGAATAAAAAGATGGCTGCTCATTTGGCGATAAGCATCAAAACGGTGGAGGCGCATCGGGCGAAACTCGCGAGAAAGCTCAAAATTCACGATATAGCTGGCTTGGCTCTATTTGCCGCACAACAGGGCTTGCTTGAAGAAGCTTTACCAATACCTGCTGATGAGATAGAGGTTGATGATGTAGTCTAGCGCCGTGTGGAACACGAAAATCCTCAATCTCCTATAATTCATGGTTTTTTTTTAGGCCATATTCGATGGTATGGTCCAGAGGCGGTGGTGGTGCTTTGTGGGGTTGTTTTCTTCCTGGTTTTCTTAATCGGCACGGTGTGGCGGCTCAATTTGAAACTTCGTGCAGAAATAAGCAGGAGAGAGAAACACGAGGGGCTTCTGGTTGCTAGAGAGCAGCTTTTGAGAAAAGTACTGGAATTTGCGCCCGAAGTTGCGCTGGTGCTTACAAAAGAGGGCAAGTATGCGGAAGTGTTGTCGCCTGCCAGTGAGTCCCTTTTAAAATCCCCTGATGAGCTGAGGGGACGGAGTATTTTTGAGTTTATTGAGAGGGATAAGGCCAAAAAAATCCTTCAAGTTATTGAGGACGCTCTTACACTAAATGACGTGAGGCCGTTTGAATACACTCTAAAGATAGACGGGAAGGAACGGCATTTTCAGGCACAAGTCAGGCCGTTCCCTTATATTGAGTCTGACGACGCTGCCGTGTTGTGGGTTGCTCATGATGTGACCCGCTACAGAGAGCAAGAGCACGCACTTGCTGAATCGAAAAGGAATCTGGAACTCGCATTAGAGGGTGTGGCGGCAGGGATTTGGGTGCTTGATATGCAAGCCAACCATGTATTCCGAGGTGGAAAGTGGGCGAGGCACCTAGGCTATGATTTTGACGAGATACCATCAGACCCTTTAGCATTTGCTAAACTTATACACCCCGATGATTTCCCAGCGGTACTAAAGTGTTGGACGGATCATGTAGAGGGACGCAGCTCAACATTTCAAATTGAGCACAGAATGCAAAGAGCAGATGGCGGTGATTGCTGGGTTTTAACGTGGGGGCGTGTTGTAGAGCGCGATGGAGAAGGTAGACCGAAGCTAGCTGCAGGCATACACGTGAATATTGATGAGCGTAAGAAAGTGACTGCCGCACTTGAGGAAAGCGAGTTACGCTACCGATTGCTGATAGAGAATATACCGCATGTTACCTGGCTAGCTGACTTGGAAGGCAAAACCTATTTTATAAGCAGCAATGTTGAGCGTGTATTAGGTTTTGATAGAGCACGCATACTGAATGAAGGCGCAAGACTTTGGGAACATAGGGTGCATCCAGAAGATTTGGAAAAGGTAAAGTCCAGTTTCAAACTGCTGTTTGAGAAAAGACAACACTACGATATAACCTACCGTTTTTTGCGAGCAGACGGTGTCTACATCTGGCTAAAGGAACAAACGCGAATAACGGATAACCTAACCGGGCAGCAAAGAGTAATGGGTATCTTTCTTGATGTAACCCAAAGTATTCGAGACGGAGACCGGTTGAAGGGGGCCTTGCAAGAAGCGCAGCGGTTGAATAACGCCCGTTCTCTTTTTATGGCGAGCGTGTCCCATGAATTGCGTAATTCTCTTCATGCGATAACAGGGCTAGCCGATTTGCTTTTGGCCGAGCGGGATACCCAGAAATACCCGATACACCTGGCGCAACTTAAGTATCAGACAGAATCGCTGAATTATTTCGCATCAGATATTTTGGAATACTCCTCACTGGAGTCGGGCAACTTTAAGCCTGTTTATTCGAATTTTAATCTGTTGGAGCTTCTGGACAGTCTAGCTGAACTTACTCGTTATAAGTGTGCTGAGAAAGGACTTTTCTTTGATTACCAGCTGCCGCCAAGGCTGCTCAAGCAATACATTCATAGTGACCGTTTTAGACTTAGGCAAAGCCTGTTCAACCTTTTGCACAATGCGGTCAAGTTTACTCAGTCGGGAACAGTGAGATTTATAATCGAAATTGAGACAGTAAATGCAGAGAATAACCAGTACCGATTGATTGCCACAGTAAGTGATACGGGCGATGGGATTCAGAAAGAGCTTCAGGAAATGATATTTCAGCCCTATTTTACAAAAGGGGCTCAGCATGGAGTAGGGCTAGGGTTAGCGATTGTAAAGGGAATGATCAGTGCATTGAAAGGAGCCATAACCGTAAATAGCGAGGTAGGGGAGGGCAGCGCTTTTACCATACGTATACCGATTCGGTTTGAAGACCATGGCGATAGCCCACTAACTCACGAAAGCACAGCAAAGAATAGGCGTTCGGCAGCAACTCTACAAAACACACCCAATAGACCATTGAGGATATTGGTTGTGGATGATGAGCCTGTTAATCGGCATCTTACTGTTAGTTGGCTAGAAATGCGTAATTTCGAGTGTGAACATGAGAGCAATGGCGAGTTGGCTTTGTCCCGAGTGTTATCACGTAAATTTGATGCCGTGTTATGTGACTTACATCTGCCGGGAATGAGCGGAGTCAGCCTCGTGAAGGCAATACGGGTGCAAATTCCAAAATCAGAACAAATGCCCGTATTTGCGCTAAGCGCAGATACTACGGATGCGATGCGCAAAGAGGCACTAGAGGCCGGATTTGATGCGGTATTCGCCAAACCGATGGCGCTATCTGCGGTTGAGACCTTATTGGCCAGCTTGCCAAGTCGAACAGAGCCATGGAATCATTTTAGTATCTACGCTGAAGAAGCAATACCCGAAAAAAAGACCGAGCTTGTGCATCTGTTTCAGGCTGAGTTGCCAGAATACCACGCAAAGATCAATAAGCTGGCTGGCCAAGAAAATTGGCATGGAGTGCTAGAGCAGCTTCACAAGATAAAAGGGGCTCTGACAGTAATCGGTTATAGCGACCTAAAAACGCATAGCGAAAACTTAGAGCAGGTGATGAGAGCAGAACAATTCGGTGACGAGCTGAGAAGTGAGGCGTGCGGAGAATATCTTGTGCAACTGAATGACTACATTGATAAGCTTAGGACTCGCGAGTAAAAGTGGCCTCTATCTTCTGGGCTAATACAAGGTCTTTGTGGGTAACAGCGTCCCCTGCATCATGAGTGGTGAGTGACACCATCACCTTATTGTAGACATTGTAAAGCTCAGGATGATGGTTCGCGGCTTCTGCAAGATGACTTATCTCTACAATAAACGCGATGGCTTGAGGGAAGCTATCGAAAGTGTAGGTTTTAGAGATATGGTTTGCGTCAAGCTCCCAACCAGCAAGCTTTTGCAAAGCCAGCTCTATTTCGGACTTAGTGAGTGGTTCAGACATGTCGCAAATGTATGCTAGAGAAAGGTCAACTGTCAAACGCTGCCTAGCTGGTAATCGTGATAAGGTTAAATGGCCAGTGTATGCATTTCAACATTGCCACGAAGCTTACGAGTTCTTCCCATAGAGATTAAATTTAATAAGAAGAGCAACCTTGAGCCAACCTAGCGAAATCAGTTCACCCATTCCGACCAAATCCAGGCCGGAACACGTAGCTATTATCATGGATGGAAACGGGCGCTGGGCTCAGCAAAGAGGATTGCCTCGAAACGAGGGCCACAGGCAGGGTGTCGAAAACGTAAAAAGAATTTTAGAGGGAGCTTCCGAATGTGGACTAAAGTTTTTAACGCTGTTTGCGTTTTCTTGTGAAAACTGGAGGCGACCAGCGGAAGAAGTAGGGGCCTTAATGCGACTCCTCGAACTCTACCTAAAAACACAAACGAAAGATCTGCATAAGAATAGGATTCGACTAAGGACCATCGGAAGAATTGAAGAGCTCCCTCCAGTTGTACTCAAGCTGCTCCGCGAAACAGAAGAGGCCACGAGGAATTACGATAACTGGACACTTGTGCTAGCCTTAAATTACGGCACACGTACAGAGGTTGTGGATGCTGTGAAGAACTGGTATCAAGCTGTACAAGCAGGCACCGCGGACCCTGGAGCCCTCGACTGGGAAGCGCTCAACGGCTACCTCTATACAAAGGATATTCCTGATCCAGATTTGATCATAAGAACTTCGGGCGAATCCAGAGTGAGCAATTTCCTATTGCTGCAGGGCGCCTACGCTGAGTTTTACTTTACGCAGAAACACTGGCCTGATTTCACCAATGAGGACCTCAAATTGGCCTGCGAGTGGTACAGCTCACGGGAACGCAGATTTGGCAGGACAGGCGAACAGGTTAGAAGTCTGCAAACACTCAATAGGGCTGGGGGACAAGCATGAAGCGGCGGATAATAAGCACGGTGTGTCTGTGGAGCGTTGTGGTAATAGCGCTGGCAGTTCTGGGGCCACAAGCCGGTGTGTGGCTTCTGGCATTTTTAGCAGTGGCTACACAACGAGAACTTTACAGAATGCTAGCCAAGATGGGTGGAGCCCCGATGCATACTCTAGGTATGCTCTTTGGTGCGGCCATCGTCTTGGGTGCCTATTACATACCAACATACGTTGACAAAAATCAACTCTACGGCGGGACAGATATCCTCATCTTGGCGGTGTTTGTTTGTTGTTTGGCCTCTTTGTTCAAGGCCAATACCGTTCCCTATTCTAAGTCCTTGATGCCCACACTATTTGGATTAGTCCTTGTGCCATTTACCCAGCAGTTCCTTATTTCAATATTTTTGCTTCCAAAGAGTGACTTTTTTAATTTGCCAATAGAGAAACTGGAAATGCAAGGGATGGTACTTGCAGTATGGTTGGTGGCTGTTGCCAAGTTCTGTGACGTAGGCGCTTTGCTGGTAGGATCGGCAATCGGAAAACATAAATTTTCTCCGATTTTGAGCCCCAAGAAAACATGGGAAGGCGTAATAGGTGGAATCGCCATTTCCATTGGCGTGGGTGTAGGATTTGTGGCACTATTTGAGGACCATTTGCCTGGGGCATTCACGATGACCAAGGCTGCAATTATTGCAGGACCGATTGCCATAGCAGGGATTGCCAGCGATTTACTTGAATCGGCCCTAAAGCGGGAAGCGTCCATTAAGGATTCTGGCACCATGATCCCAGGTATCGGAGGCGCTTTCGACTTGTCTGACAGCCTTATATTGAGCGCACCTTTAGGGTACTTCCTTTTCCGTTATCTGGTTTTTTAGACAGTAACTTAAATCCGCATGAAATCTCAGCCAAAGAGAATTGCCCTACTGGGAGCGACGGGATCCATCGGTGAAAACACACTGCAAGTTGTAAGGGCAAATCCAGGACTAATTAGTCTATCTGCTATTGCTGCCGACAAGAACTGGCAAAAACTGGCCACGATTGCCCAAGAATTTCAAACTTCACATGTCGCACTTTTTGATAAAGAGGCAGCCAGGGCAGCGGCAAGTAGTGGGCTTTTTCCTGTAAATACTCAGTTCTATGGTGGTCTTGAGGGGCTTTGCGAAATGGCGTGTTCTGATGATGTGGATGCTATCGTTTCTGCAATCGTAGGAACTGCAGGCCTAAGACCCACACTTGCGGCTATTGAGGCGGGAAAAGATATTGCCTTGGCCAGCAAAGAGATACTCGTACTGGCAGGGAAGTTTGTGATGGCCGCATCAATGAGAAAAGGCGTGAAGCTGATCCCTGTGGATAGTGAGCATAGCGCCATTTTTCAGTGTATCCGCTCGGAAAGGACAACGGATGTACGGAGTCTGATACTCACCGCAAGCGGTGGAAAATTTAGGGATAGGCCTCTTTCAGACCTGCATAATGTTACGCCTGAGGAGGCGCGAAATCATCCCAATTGGAAGATGGGCCCCAAGATAACCGTGGATAGCGCCACCATGGCTAATAAGGCACTCGAGGTTATTGAGGCGCGTTGGCTGTTTGGTGTGGTGCCGCAAAAGATAAACGTGGTAATTCATCCACAGAGCATCGTTCATAGTATGGTGGAGTTTGTAGATGGGTCCATTCTTGCGCAGCTCAGTCCCCCCTCGATGACCTTCGCCATTCAGTATGCGCTGTTCTACCCACAGAGGGCTGTAGGTTTTCAAGAAACGCTCGATTTTAGCCAGATGCTAAAACTCGACTTTATGCCATTGGATTTAGAGCGCTATCCCTGTTTTCGGATAGGCAAAGAATGTCTTGTTGCGGGAGGTGTGGCTCCTGCGATATTCAACGCAGCAAACGAAGTGGCAGTAAGTGCGTTTTTGGCGAAACAAATACGTTTTACGGAAATTGCCCATGTGTTGGAGAGGACACTCAGCAAAATATCCAATATCGAACCCTCCGACTTATCTGAAGTATTGGATGTAGATGCGGAAGCCAGGGCTATAGCAACCGCTAATCTACCAAGTAGATACTAAGTCAAATTGACGGAGGTAGCCCGCGCAAAGAATTGGCGCAGCTTAGTCGCGTCTTTACGACCCGGAGAGGATTCTGCACCGCTGTTTACGTCGATATGTTGAGCGCCCGATGAGGTTAAGGCTTCCTGAATGTTTTCAGGGTTAAGCCCGCCCGCCAAAATCCATCTTTTGTCAGGATACTGCTTCTGCCAGCTCGCAAAGCGGTGCCAATTCCCTGTTTTGCCCGTGCCTCCGAATGCGTTGGTAGCATAGGTATCAATGAGGAAGGTGTTTGCTAAATTAAGAAGGGTGGGGGGAAATTCCTCAATTTCGGGAGGAAGCTTGGGCGCTAGCCATAACCTGGCAGGCGATGCCAGATCACTCCAACTCAGTATGGTGGATTGCGGAGTATTGAGGGTAAAGTGAATCTGAAACCAATCAAAGCCCTCATCAATAAACTGACTTATGCGCTGTCTATCAGGCTGCACATCAACGGCTACTCTGCGACCTTCCGGTATAAGGCGAATAAGATTACGGGCATGGCTATCATCCACGTAACGAGGGGACTGGAAGTAGCGGATTAGACCAAGGTAAGAGGCGCCTAGACTCGCAGAAAGTGCTATATCTTCTTCGCGAGAGAGACCACAAACTTTTATCTTGAGAGGCATGACGCTAGATTATTGACCTGCTCCGAGCCTGGCAACGATAGCTTTTAGGAGGCCATCAATGCCAGGTTCGCTTGCTTCTGCGGCAAGGGGTATTCCTGCCTGGCGGATAGCTTGTGTCGTAGATGGCCCTATACTGAAAACCAGTGGGTGGCGCGCGCCAGCTTCTAGCTGGAGGGAGGCCGCCTGAAGAGCAAAAGATTGCACGGCAGAGCCACTCGCAAAGACAATCGCGTCGGCGCCATGGCGACGGAATCGCAAGGCAGCATCATCTTTGACGGTGGCGGTCTCAGTCTGATACACAGGCAGAACATCCACAATTGCTCGGCCTTCTTCGAGACGGCGGATGAGGGTGTCTTTATTCAAGTTTCCGGTAATTACCAGAAAACGTAGATTATCCACCGTTTGCTCTTTTTCGATGGCCTCAACTAGGGCATCCGCCGTGGCAGTTGCAGGAATGAGGTCTACCTTGAGGTGATACAGGCGAATAGCTTCGGCAGTGCCTGGTCCGACGGCGGCAATCCTAACCATTCCAAGGCTGCGGATGTCCTCAAATGCTCTCAGAAAGAGATTGAAGAAGCCGCGCACGCCGTTTGCACTAGTAAAAACAAGCCATTCATAGTGACCGATTTCAGTAAGAATTTCAGACGCTATATCGGTGTTGTTCTCCGTTTGGACTTCGATTAGCGGCAGCTCGAACACTTCAGCGCCGAGCGCTTCGAGTTTATGCCCAAGCTCTTCGTTTTGTCCTTGGCTGCGCGTCAATACGATGCGACGGCCAGATAGCTCGCGCTCGTTATGCGGAATCAGATTAGCTTTGCCTTCACCTTTCATAACAGACCATAAATGCACGCTTCTCAATCTGCTGCAACTGCTAAAGGTGCAACAAAACAAGGGTATGTTTACGAGGCCAGTTTTCTGGAAAGACGCTCAAGCTCTGGAATACGTTCTTCAAGTGATTGTCCTGAAAGCTCGGTTTCTAGGAATCCACCAGATTCCGTGAATACTAGAAGGCGATTGCCTGTTGAGTGGACGGCTACCGCGCTATGGCATCCCCCGCCTAATAGTGAAAGGAGCTTACGTTCAGTCTCTACAGAAAGAGTGGTTGGAATATCTGCTAACTTGGCAAAAAGTGGAACATCTGCTGAACGACATTCTAGGGCGATAGCGGCCTGCCCAGGTGCAGGAACTGATTGTTCAATAGGGAGCGGATAAAAAACTAAGTCTTCGTATGCCATTATGTTCAGGCGATTTAAACCAGCAGCTGCGAGAAGGGTAGCATCGGCTTCTCCTGAGGCAATTTTTCGCAGGCGTGTCTCCACGTTTCCTCTAAGTTCACTCCATTTGGCATTTGGGTAAGATTTTGCCAACTGCGCCCGCCTTCTTGGGCTACCGCTCGCGATATTATTCAGGACGGGGCGCCCGGAGTCGTCTAGTGGGCACTGACGGCGAAACACGAGAACGTCTCGTGGGTCTTCACGAGGTAGAAATGCTGCGATTGAGAGGCCAGCCGGAAGATCGGTCGGCAGGTCCTTTGCGCTATGAACAGCAAGAGACGCATGGCCAGCTAAAAGACATTCTTCTAGCTCTTTGGTAAAGAGGCCCTTGCCGCCTGTTTGGCTAAGCACCCAGTCACGCTTTTGGTCGCCTGTGGTGGTCATTTCCACCAGCTCGACAATATGACCAGGCCATAAAGCTTTAACTCGATCTCTTGTCTGCCTGGCCTGAGCCAGAGCAAGAGGGCTACGCCTTGTCGCGAGCAAAATGGGGGAACCAATATCCATTGAGCTTGCCTAGCTGCAATCACGGTAAATGCCAAAATAAAAAGAGAGGAGCTATTCTTCGAGCAATCTTACACGGAGAAAATAGGGCAAATTATTGGAGAAGCCTGACCGGTATTCATACTCTATTGAAGTTCCATCTTCCGAAAGGATTTCAGCCGGCGCAGTAACGGTTGTCCAAGTAGAGAGATTTTGACTGCTTTCAACCAAGTATCCAGTGAGTGTACGATCTTTCATTAGCTTCAATCGTAAATGAAGTGCGCGCCGATTATTGATGAACGAGGCATCCGGCAATGGCCATAGTTCGGAGTCTGCAACCAATGGGTTTGTGCCTTGGAGGAATTCCAAGCCATTTGGAATGCCATCGTTATCCGGGTCGGCATTTCGCAGGGAAGACGTTTGGGTAGGCACAGGCCAGTTTATGGCTGAGACCCATTGCTCATAGAAAGTTTTGTCAACTACCGATAGACTCAGACCTTGATAGCGCTCAGCGGCTTGGCCGCCTTGAGTGCCCGTAGCTTTTACTACAAGATGATAATAGCCCAGGCTAGTAGGGGTTCCGCTAATCTGGCCGTTTGCACCAAGCACTAGTCCATTTGGCAGTGTGCCCTCACTTATGCTAAACTGGGGACTGGTAAGACCACTAGCTTGAAGTGAGTATGTGTAGGGTTGATTTATGCGGGCAGGAGTTGGCTTTAAGGAGGTAACTTTAGCAACAGAGGTATTTATGCCAAAACCTCTAGGGAAGAGGGGGTTCTTAGTCTGCTCGCCAAAGTTAAGCGGGAATTGCTCTCGTGCACGGGGCCAAGCTACTGGAAGCCTTCCGGTGAAGGGTACATCTCCGAATAGACAATCAGCCAAGGCTAGACCGCCTTCTGTGCCAGGCAGCCAAGCCATGACTACGGAGTCCCAAAGGTCAATCCTATCGGTAATAAGTAGAGGACGATTAGCAAAAAATACTACCACAATGGGGAGCCCTTTTGATTGCAGATTTCTGAGCAAGGAAGCCTCTGTAGCACTCAGACTTAATTCGTTATTATCCCCAAACCATTCCGCAGTAGGATTTTCGCCGACAGCCACAATGATTATATCAAAATCGCCGCTAATATTCCCGTCCAAGCTGTGAGTCACACTGCCTTCCGCTCCTGAGACTGCTGCTTGAATACCCTCCAACAGTGTGGTTCCGGTAATTGAGGCCTCTGCTGCTGCGCCAGTTAAGCCACCCCATTCAACTGTCCAGCCGCCGCATTGGACTCCAATATCGTTAGCTTTGCTACCGACTAAAAGAATGCGTGACGATTTTGGAAGTGGTAGGCGGTTGTTTTGATTACGGAGAAGCACAAGAGACTTTTGGGCAGCTTCGCGAGAAATGGAGCGATGGGTAGCGCTTCCCAAAACGTCGCCATTCGTGAGAGTGCGATCTGTAAGCGGTTTGGCAAACAGGCCGTGACGTAACTTAACGCGCAATACCCTTCGCACTGCATCGTTCAGCCGAGTCTCAGTAATAGTACCATTCCCTAGTGCCGTTTTCATTGCGGGAGCAAACGTCTTCCACGTGTCTCCCATCATGAAAAGGTCAATCCCTGCATTGAGCGCGCTTGGCGCTGCCTCCTCCATAGTGTCGAATTCCGGATAAGCGCTATCCACAAAGCCACTGAAGTCTGATACCAAAATACCATCGAAGCCGAGCTCTGTTTTAAGGACATCAGTGAGCAGGTATTTATGGTGATGAAGCTCTAGACCGTTCCATTGTCCATAGCTGGCCATAATCATACTGACTCCTGCTGCGATGGCTTCCTCATAGGGAGGTAGGTGGATTGCGCGAAGGGTAGATTCATCCACTTGGACATTCCCTTGATCAATTCGGCCATCGCGGCCTGTGCCCCATGTAGCGCCACCATCAGCAATATAATGCTTAGCGCATGCAATTATGGAATCAGCGCCATTATAGGGAGCTTGTACCCCCTCAATAAAAGCCGCAATCATGTTGGTAGTAGTGTTTGGGTGGTCTCCCCATCCTTCGTAGGTACGGCCCCACCGAATATCACGATTAATTGCTACACACGGACCAAGAATGCCATCTACCCCGGTAGCCGCAACTTCACGGGCAACTAGCGAGCCAAGACGCTGCATAAGCTCTGCATCACCAGTTGCTGCAAGGCCTATGTTATGCGGGAAAATAGTTGCACCAACTGCTTCGCCATGGCCATGAATAGCATCTGCTACAACCAAAAGAGGAATTTGTAAAGGGGTGGCTATGGCAGCATTTTGAAAGACATCATACCGATCTGCCCATTTTGTGGCTACAGGCGGAGTTTCCAGCCCAGGGTGATAGTTTATCCCAGGACCTACTAGCAGCGATCCCAAGAAATGGGTAGTGACCTCAGATTCTATGAGCTGATTTTCCATGACCATGGAAATTTGCCCGAGCTTTTCATCAACTGACATCTGCGCGAGCAATGCATCTATCTGTGCTTCGTGGGCGGGATTGATCGCGGAATAAAGTGGAACGATTGATAGACAGGTTAACGCTATTGCTGGGCAAAGCTTCGCCACGAAGGAGCATAGATTCTTCATAATTTGGAGTAGTTAAAAGTAGTAGTCGCAATGTTAGTTTAGTAGGATTTTCGAATCAAACGAAATGACTCACTGGTTCCGCCTAAGTGCGAGAAATGAGATTTTAAGTTGGCAATGCGCCGTATGCCCGTAACTTTGCAGTATGCGCGACATAGAAGTTGATCCATACGCACCTCCACCTAATCGTAGACGCAAGGAAGCTGACAGAGAGGCACTGCAATCGCCGCTCAACCGTATTCCAGGGATTGATATAGCCACAGTTCGCGACCTCTTGGATATCGGCATACACGAGCCATATGGTTTGCGGGGGCGTGCGCCCGAAACACTATTCGATACTATAAGGAGGAAGAAGCCTAGTGCGCCTATTGAACGGCTAGCCATGCTGAGACTTGCCGTGTACTACGTGGAAACTCCCGAGCCTGAGCCCTCAAAGCTTAATGCTTGGGCTTGGAAATAAGGCCAAGGATTGCATTCCACAAAGCGACACACTATCCATACAAACCAATTTTAAAATTTTGATGAGTGCTAATCCTGCAACGGCCACTGTTCTAATAATTGATGATGATGCTGAAATACGCTACTCCCTGAACCGAGTACTATCCAGCAGGGAATACCGCGTGTTGGTTGCTTCCGGCGGAAAAGAGGGAATTGAAATCGCCACCAAGGAAAAGCCTGCCGTGGTTTTTCTCGACAACCGTATGGAGGGGATGACAGGGCTTGAGACCTTGCAACACCTTAGGAGTGCGAGCCCTCACTCCATGGTAATACTGATGACAGCCTACGGCACGACACAAACGGCCATTGAGGCCATGAAATTTGGGGCATTTGACTACATAATTAAGCCGTTCGACATTAAGAAAGTCCTCTCTCTTGCCGCAGGGGCAGCGAAGGCCAACGCCGATTTAGTAAGTTCACAGGCTGGGTATGAGCCTATCGTGAATAGCGAGGACTACAAGGAGGGCATCGTGGGTAGCAGCGAAGCGATGCGAGAGGTATTCAAAAAAATAGGGCAGGTAGCTGCCAGTGATGTTACTGTAATGATCACAGGCGAAAGTGGTACTGGAAAAGAGCTAGTGGCGAGATGCATCTGGCAGCACAGCTTAAGGAGCAGCAAACCGTTTATGGCAGTAAACTGTGCTGCTATTCCCGATAATCTGATAGAGAGTGAGCTCTTTGGGCATGAGAAGGGTTCATTCACTGGTGCCACCAACCAGAGAATGGGCAAATGGGAATTGTGCGATGGCGGCACGCTGTTCTTAGACGAAATTGGTGATATGGCTTTGCCCACGCAGACAAAAATCCTCCGTGCCATACAAGAAGGCGAAATCCAAAGGGTGGGAGGCGAGAAGACCATTAAGGTCAACGTGCGTTTGATTGCTGCCACGAATAAAAACCTGGAACAGATGGTGGCTGAGAAAACATTTCGCGAGGATCTGTATTACAGGCTTAACGTAATGCGTATCCGCCTTCCTGCATTACGGGAAAGGAGCGAAGATATACCTGCATTGACTGATTTTATGCTCCAGCGGTTAGGTAAAGAGCGTAAGACACGAATACGCCATATGTCTGCCGATGCGATGGGCCTCATGGTAAGATACCCATGGCCTGGTAACGTACGAGAGCTGGAAAACGTGGTTCACAGAAGCGCTGTGGTGGCACAGGGCGAAATGATTCTACCCAAAGACTTACCTCAGGAACTCAGGGAATATCAATCCACCAAAATACCAGTTGGCATCCAGCCGGATGAGACTTTGGAAACTATTGAGCCAGAAATAACGCCGTCCAGTGTGCCAACAGGATTGCCAGAGGTAATTGGGGCGCCGCCGGCAAAATCACCCAGTAAAGCTCCATTTGTGGAGGTTGTCTCTGAACCGCAGAAGCAGCCAGCGCAAGCCGGCAATCTCAATGAAATCTATGATGTTCTCTACAAAAAGCTGCGTGCAGAAAAGGATGAGAATATTTTGGAGGCTATAGAATTGGCCATGATTGAACGCTCGCTCAGTGAGACAGGCGGCAATCAGGTACGTAGTGCAACCATACTCGGCATAACGCGCGCCACTCTTCGCAAGCGGATAGACGAGTTCAACCTTAAGTACTAGTATGAATATTGGCGTATTGGCCTCCCATGGTGGGAGTAATTTGCAGGCGATACTTGATGCCATCCAAAGTGGGCGTTTGCCTGCCAAAGTAAGTCTGGTAATCAGCAACAATCCAGGAGCTTTCGCTCTGGAAAGGGCAAAGTCCGCAAACATTCAAACCATGGTTATTAACAGCAAAAGCCATCCTGATGACTCAGCAAGGGATGTTGCGATTGCAGATGCTCTTGAAGCTGCGGAGGTAGAGTGGGTAGTGCTGGCAGGTTATATGAAAAAATTGGGTACGCATACTCTTTCCCGCTTTCGCAACCGGATATTGAATATCCATCCTGCCCTACTGCCCAAATTCGGAGGGCAAGGGATGTATGGAATAAATGTTCATAAGGCGGTTGTTGAGTCTGGTGAAAAGGAAACCGGCCCGACGGTTCATCTAGTTGATGAGGTTTATGACCATGGGCAAATTGTAGCCCAAGCAAGGGTGCCTGTTTTGCCTACCGATACGCCCGAAGAGCTCTCGGCAAGGGTATTAAAAGCGGAACATTTACTCTTTCCAGAAACCTTGGCTAAGCTGGCGCGAGGTGAAATCAACCTTTGTCGTTACTAAGAGTATTTTGTTAGTACATACTATTTTGATTTGCATAGGGCGTTATGGTTTGGCACTCTTAAGATTGAGGTACCAATCTATACCAAACACATACTGTCATGCTCAACAATCCATCGCCCGTCTTTACGCTTGCTGAGGCCGAACCCAGCACTCGCGCTCGTTTCATCCGCAGGGTGTATGCTCACGTGGCAATGGCAATTTTTGCCTTCGTCATTCTGGAAGCTATCTTACTTAGCCTGCCAATATCTGCTAAACTCTCCATTTTGGTATTGGAGATGCCCTTTGGTTGGTTGATGGTACTCGGAGGATTTATTGGGGCGGGGTGGTTGGCGCGTGGAATGGCAGCTGTGAGTGAATCGAAGACGATTCAGTATATGGGCTTGGCTCTCTATGTGGTAGCTGAGGCCATCATATTTGTGCCATTACTGCTAATCGCGATAGGTGTGGGCGGGCCACAACTGATTGCTCAGGCAGGAATAATCACGCTCCTTCTGGTCGGCGGGCTTACTGCTACCGTATTTATCACTAGAGCAGATTTTTCTTTCTTGGGAAGTATCCTAACGATAGCAATGTTTGTTTCACTCGGGCTTATTATCGCAGGTATATTTTTTGGGTTTAATCTCGGGCTATGGTTTTCAGTAGCAATGGTATTGGTAGCTGGTGGTGCTATACTCTATGATACCAGTAACATATTGCATAAATCCCGTGAGGACCAATACGTGGGCGCAGCCCTGGAATTATTTGCCAGCATCGCTCTGCTTTTCTGGTACGTAGTCCGTATCCTGATTGCTCTCTCTGGCAGGGACTAGAGAGAAATAGAAAAGGCATGCATTAGCCGATTGTGTACACTGCACCTTCTACCGCGGCGCACACATCAGTCGTGCTTCCGAGCTCAGATACGAGTTTTCGCGCTTTGGTCACCATTTCGTCGAGTTTATCATCCGAGTGCTCGGGGGCATGGTGAGTGAAAATAAGCTTACCGACCTCCGCACGATGTGCCATTCGAACCACATCTTCTAAGCAGCTATGGCCCCAGCCTACGCGCTTGGGATACTCTTCGGTATCGAATTGGGCATCGGCAATCAGGATGTCCGCTCCACGGGCAAAGTCTTCAATTTTGCGGTCTTGCTCTCTGGCGTAGAGCAAATCGTCTTCAGTTGTGTTTGGCGTATTCCTGCACTGAGTCTCATTAATTTCATGATCGGCAAGAAACACAATTGTGCCGTTTGGTGTTTCGAAGCGGTAGGCTAGGCAAATCCCAGGGTGATTAGTGAAGTAAGTGCGAATTCTAGCGTCGCCTATGTTGAATAGAGTATCCTTTAATTCATGAAAGCTGACAACGGCAAGATCACTTGGATTTACTGGGAAATAGACGCTTTTCATCTGCTCAAGAACGGTAGTCCTCAAACTTTGAACAGCACCACTAAAGCCGTAGATATGGAGGCGGTTTGGCTGGACGTATGCCGGCGTAAAGAAGGGTAGCCCTTGAATATGATCCCAGTGTGTGTGCGTAATGAGCAGGTTTACCTCTATTGGCTCGTTCTTCTTGGCAGCCATCAAGTCCGCTCCGAGCTGTCTGATACCAGTGCCCGCATCGATTATAAAAATATCATCATTCACCTGTAATTGCATACAGGTAGTATTGCCTCCGTAACGTACGGTGGACTGGCCAGGGACTGGGATAGAACCACGCACACCGTAGAAGCTCAATTTGAGCGAAGAACTTGAACCGTTTGAGCGACTTAGTGCCTTCGCTCGTTTTTGTTGTGCCAAGGTATCTGCTACAGCACTCAGGGGTGGCAAGAGACTGATGAGCTGTGGCAAATTAACAGGTTTCGTGAGGTAAGCGTCCGCGCCCGAGTCTAGTGCTGTGCGGTTATCACCAGGGAAACGGCTAATAGAAGTTACGATAATTCTCGTTTTTGCGTACTGGGGATTTTCTCGAATGCGGCGGCAAACATGAAATCCATTGAGAACGGGAATGTGTAAATCACATATTACTGCTGCTGGCCTGTTTTCTTCCACTAAATCGAGTCCTGTTTGACCATCAGACGCTTCTAATACCTCCCATCCCTCTCTCGCAAGGGCGGTTTGGAGCAAGCGACGGGTAACAGAGTCGTCTTCTATGATGATAACTTTACGATTCACAAGTGGGCAGGTGGAAATTGAATTTTAAATAAGGTGTAAAAAGTTAGGAACGGCAAGCCTTTAAAAAGAAGGGGAGTGTATAACTATTAACGGATTACTTTTGAATTGCCGAGCAAATCCCCTATATTTCGGAATATGAAATCCAATGCGGTCCTTTCTCTGTTGTTCATCATGATGGCAAGTTGGCTGGTACCGTATTCGGCAGAATCATCGGTAATTGTAGGGAGTATTGATCTGGGTAAGTATGCGCCGCGGCCGCCTGTAGTCTCCCAGCGCTATTCCGGGCAACCTGGAGGAACCAAAGCGGATCCCGCTCCCCCTCATGTTGCGGTGGTCTATTTGGAAGGCGCTACTATCACACGGGAATCCTTAAAGCCGTCTAGCCAGCCGATTGTGCTTGAGCAAAGGGGGCTGCAGTTTGTGCCTGGCGTGTTGCCGATAATGATTGGGAGCAAAGTGCAGTTCCCCAACAATGATGATGTCTATCACAATGTCTTTTCCTATTCTCCGGCAAAATCTTTTGACCTGGGCCGCTACTCAAAAAGTGAAGAGGCGCCAGTGCAAATCTTCGATACGCCGGGGTTGGTAAAACTCTTCTGCGAAGTCCACAGTCACATGCGAGGTGCCATCCTGGTCTTGGAGACCCCATACTTTACTACCAGTGACCCGAAGGGAAACTTTCGTTTTGATGAAGTACCAGCGGGAGACTATGTGCTTAAGGCTTGGGTTAACGAAAAGCAAACCCTCGAAAAGCCAATAAGCGTAAAGGAAGGCGAGACTCTATCGGTCTCATTTGGTAATAACTAACCAGGGCTGATGAGCGCACTCAAGCAACGACCCAAAGTAACCATCAGTTTTCGATTCAAGCTGATGGCTGTAATGCTTGGGCTTATCGCAGCAATAACGGGAGGGATGCTGTACGTTACACAGCGTGCAATTAGCAGGAATTACCAGCAGTTTTTAGACAATCAGTTTAGCCAGCAGGTTGGCTTATTCGTCGAAAAGCAACGCCAGAGAATGCAAACCACCGCTGATGCGATTGCTGCGGCAACCGAAAGCGTGAGATTGATTGCAGCGCTGCAAGCTGGGGATGCCGCACGTTTCTACAGTGACATGGCTTTTCAACTGGACCCTGTATTAACGCAATATAGAGGGGATGAAACGAACAAATCAGTAGGTTACTTTTTCCGATTTATTGGGATAGATGGAGATGCTTTGCCAGCAAGTGAAACGAGTGCAGGCGCTGTTTCGGGATTATCTGAGGATGCGTTGGATTCATTCCTTGAAAAATTCAGCGGCAAAGAGGGATTTGTAGAGAACGCAAGAGTGGGGTATATCGACATTGAAACTATTGAAGGACGCATTCTTTACGAGGTGCTCATTACCCCCATCATTGATATTTACGGGGAAGGGAGCCTGGGTGATCTTATATTTGGCATACAGGTTGATCAGAGAAGTGAGCAACGCTCCCGTGATTTGCTAAGTGGTTTATATATAAACGGAGAGTTGTTTTCACCATCTATCCCAGCAACGTTGAGGGATTCAATAGAGTCTGGATTAGCAGCCACGCTTGCAGAGGGGAGCATACGAACAATAAAGGTCGAGATTGAGGAACAGCCGTATCAGGTGTTTTATCATAGGCTGCAGCAGCCCACCGGATTTCCTGAAGTTTATCAAGTTTCGCTCTTATCTTTGGCCGATCTTGAGAGTTTGAGGGCAAGCGTGCGTGATGTAATCTACATCCTTAGTATTGTGGTTCTGCTGATTGCGGTGGTATTGAGCTTTATTTTTGCAGGACGGTTAACCACCCGAATACAGGGCTTACTGAAGGGGACAGTGGCGATTCGCGAAGGCGATTTCTCCTATCGCATAAATCCGCGAGGTGGGGACGAGATTGCACTTTTGGCCGACTCCTTCAACGAGATGTCCGAAGGGCTGGCGCTCAAGGAAAAATACCGTGACATTATAAGCAAGGTGTCTGATAAGCGCGTAGCTGACGCCATTTTGCAGGGCGATTTGAAACTAGAATTAGGCGGCGAAAATAAGGATGTTACTGTGATGTTTTGCGATGTGCGGGGCTTTACCAAGCTGTCTGCTACGATGCCTCCGGGAGAGGTAATTGAGATGCTTAACGAGCACATGACAGCAATGACCAAGGTGATTTATCAATACAAAGGTACAGTGGATAAGTTTATTGGGGATGCTATCATGGTGATTTTTGGGGCACCTCAGGGATATAATGACGATGCGCGAAACGCCTGTGCAGCGGCCATTGCGATGATTGAGGAGCGAGAAAGACTTAATTTAGAAGGACGCTACAAAATAAAAATTGGGATAGGGTTAGCCAGCGGGCTTGTAGTGGCAGGAAATATGGGCGCGGTGGATAGGCTCAATTACACAGTGCTGGGCAAGCAGGTGAATCTATCGGCACGACTTTGCTCGGTTGCAGGGCAACAGGAAGCTGTAATCTGCGCTGAAACGGCGTCTCGGCTAGGCAGTACTTATGAGCTAAGACCAACAGGAAAACTGAACCTCAAAGGGTTTCAGGAAACAGTGGAGGCTTACTATTTGCCAGTAGGAAAAAATCTATAGAATGATACTGGCAATGTGTGGATTAATAAGTAGTCTCTGAAGTGAACTCCCTAAACTAGAAACTGCCAACTTCAGACCAAAAGTGAAAAAGAAAACCATACTGCAAGCGATTTGCCTTTCATTTCTAAGCACCAGTTCTTTATTGGATGCCAATCCACTAGAAAGCATGAGTTACGGGCTGGATCGGGTAGGGGAGCAGCTTTATTTCGCTAGCGAGGATGGGCGCTTTAATGCTCAACTAGGTGGGAGTTTTGATCTTGAGTATTTTTGGCAGAGTGAAGATTCGCCTGCGGCATTTGGATGGGTGTTTCCCAAGGGCGGAAAGAAGACGCTGCTCTCGCCGCGGCTGACGCTGACGCTGGATGCCAATGCCACGGAATACCTTTATGCCTTTGTGAAGTTTCGCTGGGATGATGGGTTGCATCCTGGGTTGGCCTTTGCGGCACCTTCGATCTATGGGGGGACAAAGGATCGCTTTGACGAGTTTTTCGTGCGGGTAAAATTGGCAGAGGAGAAGATCAACCTACAGGTTGGGCAGTTTGCGCCGCAGATAGGGAACTTTTTGGGGCGGCATGATTCCTGGGATAACCCCTTTGTGACTTATCCGATGGTTTATGAAAACATGACCAGCGTATCGGACTTCACGGTGGTGGGTAGCCCTGATGGCTTTGCGGCGAGGAGAACGTGGCCCGACAACCGAATCAACTGGATCCCAATTATATGGGGGCCGTATTACGCGCAAGGGGCTTCGATTCATGGTAAATTTGCTGAGTGGGGGTATGCGCTTTCGGTGATGAATAGCTCGCCCGGGACGCGGGGATTTTCATGGAATAATGACATGGATGCGCCCACTTATATTGGGCGTGTAAGCTATACGCCGAGCGCGGCGTGGACCTTCGGCGTATCGGCCAGCAGGGGGAGCTACTTCCGTGATGACGCGGTGGGCTTTCCTGCGGGAACGGATCGCGAGGACTACGACCAGTCACTAGTGGTATTTGATTTGCGGTATGAGTGGAAGAAGCTGCAGCTCTTTGCCGAGCTCTTTTTGAATGAGTATGAGGTCCCCAATGCGGGGGATGCGAGGAGCCTGGCCTACTATGTAGAGGCTCGCTACAAGCTGAGTGTTCGGTGGTATGCGGCTGCCCGCTGGGGACAGACGTTCCACGAAAAGATTAGCACCACACTGGGCGATTTGGACTGGGATGAGGACCAGCACCGCGCAGAGCTTGGATTGGGGTATCGCATCAATCAACACTTGCAACTGAAGGCGCAATACGCGCACACAAGCCAGGATGAAAACTTTCAGAGCGTGGAGCACCTGATTGCATTTCAGGCGACCTTGAGGTTCTAAAAGCGCCAATCAACTGAGGCGATGAAGTTGCGGCCCGGGGAATTGATACCGGAGCCGTGGACGCGGTAGTCCTCGTCGAAGATATTTTCCACGGCTAACGTAAGCTGGCTGTTCCCGGTGAAATACCAACCGAAATAGAAGTTGAGGGTTTCGTAGCCAGGGGTGCCGCCCGGTGGGATGCGCTGGTTGTCGCCCCTATCGCCGCTGGAGAGGCGGTCTTGCTTTTCGGCAATAGTGAAGGAAAGCTCGCTCCAGATGGGAAGCTCCTCGGGTGTCCAACGGAGGGCGCTATTGATGGTAAGAGGGATGAGGCGGGAGACAGGCTCATCAGTGAGGACAGGATTGCTGGTAGAAGAGTAGGTCTCCACTTTACCGTCTTGAAGCGTTAGGGAAGTGGAGAGGAGAAATTCTTTTGTGATAGACCAGCGAACGCTCAACTCGGC
>CAZHQD010000033.1:0-10383 GCA_964533835.1 uncultured Puniceicoccaceae bacterium
GCATCGGAACAAATCATAAATCTGAAATCCTCAAATTCATGCATCCAATCGCCGTTCCCCTGCGTATTGACACCTCGTGCCTAATTTGAAAGTCTCAACCCTCCCCATGAATCCGCTCAGGTGGTTTATATTGACACGAGCAGAGCGAACCGACCTGCGGCAGATGCTGGTTGCTGCTACGCCATTAATCATAATCAACCTCGCGCACACCGGTTTGCAATTCACCGATGCCGTGATGGTGGCCCGTCTTGGCAAAGAATCCCTTGCCGCAGTCCTGCCCGCAGGCCTCATGTATTTCGTGCCACTCAGTTTTGGCTGGGGCCTCTTAACCGCCCTCAACACCTTTGTCTCGCAATGCCTCGGGCGCGGTGAGCCTCGCGGCTGCGGCCACTACGGATTCCAAGCCCTCGCGCTGGCCATCATCTACGGCCTCATGCTCTTGGTCTTTTGGCCACTCGCCCCCCATATCTTTAAACTCCTCGACCACGCCCCCGCCGTCCAGGCGCTCGAAGTTGTGTATTTCCGCATCAGCCTGATCGGTGCCGCGCCAGCCCTCATTGTCGCCGCGCTTTCCAGCTTCTTCACAGGCCTCCAGCGCACGAGCATCCTCATGTATAGCGCGATTGCGGCCACCCTCCTCAACATCTTTTTCAACTGGATCTTCATCTTTGGTAACCTCGGTGCCCCGGCCCTCGGTCTGGGCGGCTCCGCCATCGGCACCGTTCTCGCCACCGTCTGCCAGGTGGCGCTCCTGCTCTACTGGTATTGGCGGCCCCACTACCGCGTCACCTACGGCACCCTCACAGCCAAGATTGATTTCCCCGCCATCTGGCGCCTCTTCAAAATCGGTGCCCCGGGAGGCGGCCAATTCGTTTTCGACCTCCTCACTTGGGGCGTCTTCATCATCTGGATGATAGGGTTCTTCGGCACCGACCACCTCGCCGCAAACACCATCGTCGTCCGCTACGTCCACCTCGCCTTCATGCCCGCCATCGCCGTTGGCGCCATCCTTACTGCCAGAGTTGGCGCAGCCATCGGCGAGAAAAACCCCGACCGCGCCAAAGAGCAGGCCGCCACCGCCTTCCGCCTCGTCGCCGCCTACATGTCACTCATTGGCCTCCTCTTCCTCACCTTTCAAGGCCCCCTCATGCGCCTCTTTACAGACGAGCAAGCCATCATCGCCGCAGGCGGCAAAATCTTCATCTGCGTAGCCATCTACCAGGTATTCGATGCCATGTATATAACCTACTCCCATGCCCTCCGCGGCGCGGGAGATACCCTCTGGCAAGCAGTAGCCCTCATCGTCTACAGCATTACTCTCCTCGTCGGCGGCGGCTACGCCATGGTCACCCTCTTCCCCGAGCTCGCCTCCATGGGCCCATGGATTGCCACCAGCATCTACGTCCTATTCCTGGGCGCCAGCGTCAAGTGGCGCTGGCACCAGGAACACTGGCGCAAAATCGACATCTTCAAATCCTCCCCCTCCCACTAACCCATTAGCACACGAAGCCCATTATCCAATAATTATACTAACGATCATTTTTGTAGTGTCCAGAGTGCCTTGTCTCAACTTCATCATTCTTCATTCTGACTTTAAATCTTAACTTTCTCCACTTCTTCCTTCTTCATTTTGCCTTCTGTCTTCCCCTTCCTCTCCTCATTCCTGTTGTAGTAGGCCGCATCGTGGTAGTAATACCCGGGATAGTAGTAGTTAATCGTATGGGGATTCACATAGTTCAGAACTGCCCCAAGCACGGGTGCCCCGCCTTCCCGCAGCACCTGCAACAAGCGATGCGCCTTATACCAAGGCACCGTGTTGAACTTAAAGAGCAAGATCACCCCATCAATATGAGGCATAAAGTTAATCCCGTCGCTCACCACGGATAGCGGCGGCGTATCCACCACTATGCGGTCATACCGCTTCCTTAGCTGGTTAAACAACTCCGCAAGCTGCAGCCGCGTGAACAGCTCCGTCGGGTGCTGCGTGTGCCCCCCCGAGCTAAGCACATCCAGCCCGGGCGCCACATTGTTCTGGATCACCTCATCCAATGGCATCTTATCCCGCAGGTGCTGTATCAGCCCCGCATGCTCAGGTAGCCCAAAAGACCGCGAGATGCTCGGCCTCCTCAGGTCCCCATCTATGAGCAATGTCCGCTCCCCATGCGCCGCCCATGTCGCAGCCAGATTCGACGAAAGGAACGACTTCCCCTCCTGTGCCGTCGTGCTGGACACTAGAATGACCTTGTGGATATGTGTCCCAGCCTGCAGCTCAATGCTGCTCCTCAGCGAGCGAAACTCCTCCACCGTCACAGGGTTCAGCCGCTTGGTCACCACCCTTGCCCTGTCCTCCTTGCTCACACTCTTGATCTCCGTCAGCAAGCCCAGAACAGGGAAATGCAGCCTGTCCTCCAGATCATGCACCGACCTTATGCGGTCATCAATCTGGCTCATCAGGAACGCCAGCCCCACACCCACGCCCATGCTCACTACGAGGCTCATCGCCATCACAAACAGCGTCCTCGGGTGGAATGGCTTAGCCGGCGCTATCGCCATATCCACTATCCGCACATTGGGCGCAAAGTCCGATGCCTGCGACACCGTCTGCTGCATGCGGGAATACAGGTACCCATAGATCTCCCGCGAGCTCTCATACATCCGCAGCAGGGAGTTATACTCCACCCTTATCTTATTCCGCTGCACTATCTCATTCTGCTTAAGCTCAAGATTAGCCCTGGAAAGCGCTAGCAGGTCCTCTGCCCGCCTGTAATTATTCTCAATGCCCCGCGCCACTTGCCCTACAGACTCCTGCAGCTCCGTCTTTACCCGCTCGCTTACATTCTTAGCCTCCTGCATCCTCGGGTGCCTGGGCCGATACCTCTCCGAAAGCTGGGAAAGCTGAATATCAGCCGATGCCTGCTCTTCCCGCAACCGCATCACTACGGGATTATCCCGTATGGCCGCCACTTCAAGCAATGAGCGGCCCGAAGCGGTTACCGCAAGCACTTGGTCCCAGAGCGCCTTGGCCTCATCCCTCAATATCTGCTTGGATGTTGCCTCCGAACTCAGCAGCAAGAGCTGCTGCTGGTCTATATTATTGTCGTCATCAAAAGAGACACTCTTGTGCCTCTCCTTAAACTGTGCCAGCTGCATTTCCAGGTCCTCCACAATGCGCCGCTGCTCCTCAGCCCGCCTCTGCAGGTTCTCCACCGCCTTCAGCGCGCCCTCCGTCCGCAAAGTGGCATTATAGTTCAAGAACTCCGTGGCATAAATATTTGCTATCTTCGCGGCAAGCTGCGCATCAGGGTGATCTACCAGCACCGCCACCATCAGCGTCATGCGCATAGGCTGTATGCTTCTAATCCGCATGAGCACATCGATAGGAGCATTCGACCGCAACAGCCCCGTCGGATCCTCATAGGGCTTTACCATAGAATTTTGCTCCGCAAGACTCAGTTTCGAGAGCACCAGATCTGCTATCTGCGCGCTTTCCAGAAGCTTTACCTGGGTGTTAAAGTCCTCAGAGTTTCTCACACTCAGGTCCACCACTTCCTTAAATTCTGTCCCCGTATTCTGTTCTCTCAGTACCTGTATTGTGCTGCCAGCTCGGTAAACAGGTGTCGCCTTCCATGTGTAAATGAAGCCTGCCGCAATACCCAGAAACACGGAGCTAATAATCCACCACCGCTTCTCCAGCATACGGACCAAGAAGCTACGGATAGTCAGCCATGGCGTGCTGGCCGTACGCGCGGAATTGTAAGCGCCCACATCCATGAGCCCATTCCAAGTGGTCTGTCCGATTTCCGCTGGCAGGCGTCCACCGGTGTTGGGATGACGTTGCCCATCACCCGAATTTGAGGTGTTCATTTTTGGAGTTAGTGTACTAGGGTTGTTACTTAACGGTCAGTTGTTACTTAACCTACTTCCTACACTGGATAACAGCTTTAGGAATACACCCTATTTTTGTAAGCGCAATCCCTAACTATCAATAAGGCATACCACTCTTAATTTATACAATTTATTAAAAAATACCCTATTATTATTCCAAAGAAAACCCTTTTAAATGAAAGTGTTTTTACTAAATCAAAGCTTGTTTGAAGTAAGTAGAATCCTCAACTCTCGCTCCCAGTCCCTTCGTTCCAATAAGGCTGCACCAGGATGCATACTGGATCTTCGGGAATCCCGTATTCCCTGCGGCGAATTTGTGAATCCAGCCATTCCACTGCGCGCGTTGCGATCCGCAATGTTGGCTCAATTACCGAAGGCACCTTAAGATGACTATGGTGTGACATGCCAAAAAATCTTATATTTTTGCCATTCTGACACTGTGCCTCAAGCAGCATATATTGAACAATATCGTGCCCGATAATCAAATCGGGTTGCTCTTGCTCCAGCCAATCCTCAAACGCTTTTCTTTGCTCCGCGTCCACTTCGTCAAAATAGGTATAATGAGGCTTTACGAGACGCTCTTTCCAACTGGAATTTTTATAAACGGCCAGCATCCCCCTTCTTAATACATCATCTCTTACGCCCTCTTTATGTTGGTGAATAACAAAGCCAATACGTTTGGCTCCAGTGTCCAGCGCTTTACCCAAGACCAACTCCATGCCTCCAAAGGCGTCTGTCATTACCGTATGAACGATGGGGTGGTAAATGCGTGCGCCTACTTTGACCAAAGAAAAGTATTCCAGATGAGCCTCGACCATCCACTCTTTGCTTTCTATTCCGCTCATGATTACACCTTGCACTCCTTGCTGGTACCAGCGCCTGCTAGCCTTCACAAAATCAGCCTTAGTGGCCACCCGCTCAAACCTGAAGGCATACCCATTCCTTTTTAGGCAGTCTCGAATCTCATCATGATACCTCAGCTTACTCCCTGCATATTGAGGCAAAGAGGTGCTAACAAACACTACAGGGATCAGGTGCTCGCGCTTTCTGTCCTTGAATCGTTTTGCGGCTAATGCCGAGACAACGGGATTGGGTAGATAACCCATTTGCTCGGCTATTTTGCGTATGCGCTCTCTTGTTCCCCTGGCAGTCTTTCCGGTACTCCTAAGCGCCTGTGAGGCTGTTCCCATGGATACTCCTGCCGCCATTGCTACCTCTTTGAGTGTGGGTACAATTTTCATTTGAACGGCTTCAAATTCTGATTCGTTGCCCACACGATGTCCAGTGAAATACCCTTTTGTTTGTTATGAATAAACTCCTCTCCCTCAATCTACTCGGAGCCATAATGCTCCTTTCACCATCATTCGCTAACGCTGCCCTCGTTATCGATTTCTCGAATGCAGACGGCGTCCAGCGCGCTGGCTGGGAAATCCTCCGCGAGACCACAGCGAACTTTACCCATGGCCCAGTCTCAGGAAGTTTTCCTGTGAACAGTTCGGTTGCTTCATCAGGGACAGTTACCGTTAGTGTGCCCTTTGCCGACGGCCGTAACCGCACGTCAAGCTCCGCAGGCCATGGAAGTGTTGATGCATCCGTTACCGATCTCTTTAACGATCACTTCTTCCGTTTCAACACAGTTGCTGCTGCGCCTGGCACTAACCAGATCACTAATACTGAAGCCACTCCGAAAACCTTTACCGTATTTCCTGGAATCCTTACCATCAGTGGGCTCAATCCAAGTGCCGACTACACCATAGGCTTCTGGTCCTTTGACCGCGGCTCGGGTATTAGCGGAGGCAAAACACACATCTACACAGCCCTGGTAAATAACGAAAACACGAACCAATACGCTGAGCAATACACCGCTTTCGGCACACCAGCCAATAGCTTATCAGACTATTATGGAGAAGGTACTTTCACAACGAATATAGCGGGCGAGCTCCAACTGCGTGCTGCCGTTGCCTATAGTGTCCCTGGCAATGCTCATGCAGAGATAGACGGCGCCCAGAATGCCCCCATAAACGGCCTTTCGATTACTCTAGTCCCTGAGCCTTCCACTTACGCTGCAATTGCCGCAGGAGCGCTGCTATTGCTTACGTTCCTACGTAAGCGTATCCGCTAGTCTTTGGCGAAAACATTATACCAAAACCTGCCGATATCCTCGGCAGGTTTTTTTGCGCCTGCAGCGAACAAGAATACATAGAATGCGATCTCGACTTAGAGCTTTTTCCTAGCTGGTCAATTTGCTCAATGTCTTAACAATCGCAGGGATAGCCTCAACCATACTATCGCGCGTGGCCTCATACTCCGCGAGGTCTCCGCCAAAAGGATCGGGAATGCTCGTATCCTCCACATCAGGAATGGGCTCGCGGAAAAGATACACAGGCACATCCAAGTCAGGATACCGATCTGCTATCGCCAAGCGATGGCTCTCCGTCATTACGAAAACCGCTACTGCGCTTTCAACATGACCCCGTGTTAAACGCTGGCTCCTGTGGCCAGAAATATCCAACCCCACTTTCTGCAATGCGCGAACGGAGTTTGGCGTGACTGCATCTCCATCGTAAGCAGCCACTCCCGCAGATACCACTTGCAGGGACCGTAGGGGCTCTGGCTGTGCTGCCAAAGCATGCCGCAACAATGCCTCCCCCATTGGGCTCCGACAAATGTTTGCCGTGCACACCACTAGCACTCTGTTTTTCTCTTCTGCCATGCCCCGACACCTTACACCCTAGCGAAATAAATGCAAATCGTTTGCGCCCTCCCATGATTGCTCGAATCGACCTGTTATTCGGCTTCTCACAGCTTAATGAACTACCTGTACAAAGTGCCAAAGGTCATGCAGCCACTTAAACTCCGCATTTCTGCCTACCCCTTCAGGCGATCCTTATACCGATTGTAAAGATACCCGATGCCAATAAGCAGCGCGGCAAGAGCGCCGAAGGCAATGATTCGCACCAGGGTGTCTTGAATGTCATAGACAAATAGCCAGAAAAGGGGCAGCAGAAAGCCGTAAATGGCCACAAGGCGCGTTTGCTTATTGAGTGTCACAAAGCCCATCACCAGCAATGCCAGGCAATAGAGCGCTATCAGGACCGTGCGATGCCGCGCCATATCTAAAAGCGGGTAGTGGATTATTTTAAGCGCAAGGAAGTAGCCCAAGACGGGACCAATGAGCCCCACCACCGTCTTCATGCGATCGCCCACTGCCTTACGGCAGCGTTCGCTCAGCCAGATAACTATTACCACCTGCGCTAGCCCGACCAGCAGGAGCTCTTGGCCAGTCGGATAATCCCAGCTAGAGCCGCTCGGAGTCACTTGCACAAAGTGGATGAACTGCCAAAGCACCACCAGTAAACCAGTAGCCGCCCAAGCGTGAATACCGAAACGCTTCCAGCTAAAGAAGAAAATAACTGCCAATGCGCCGAGCGTTCCTTGTTCCAGAATCCAGTTATCAAGAATATCGTGATAACGAACAAGCCAAGCGAGAAGCAAGAAGGACCAGACCCAGCTCCAAAGCCGCTTTGGACTCAGCAAGTTGTAACTCTGCTCACTAATCGGAAATAGCGCCGTGAAAAGTGTGCAGCCCAGCACGATGGCAAATGTGGCCGTGCCTGCCAGAAGTGCGTGCTCACCACTAAGCCCATCACTTAAAAGCACAAGCGCTACGAACACAGGCCAAAAAGCAACATCCGCCAGTCCCCTCAAAATGCCTCGTGCTGCGAGAAGAAATACGATTCCCAGCCCCACTCCTATCGTGGCATGCCATGGTGCCAATGGATACTCAGGCAGGTGCGAGAGAAGGCTTAGTGACCACAGTGCGTGAATGCCTGCCTCGGCCAGTTGCCATCTGCCTACCCGCTCAGCCGCTGCGCGTTCCTGCCGCTGCCACACAACCCATACTGCTCCAGCACTCAAGGCCAACAGGCCCACCAAGGCGAGTGGTGAAGAGGGCGTTACCCAATACATGATATGCGCCACCACAAATAAAAGCGAAGTCGTGACACGGCCAGCCCAGGCATCCCAAGGTGGCACAAACGTAAGGGCCAATGTTGCCACAACACCTCCGATAAAGATGAGCGGACGTTCCGAGCGCAGCACATCCGCCTCATACGCCACCATCGCAAAAACTGCCGTCATGACGCACCCCACTGCTGTCAGCAATACGCGCCGCTGTGTATCCAGATCACGCCCACCGTAAAGAATCCCTGCTGCCACTAGCATCAGCAGTGGGAAGCTTGCGTGCATCCACCATAGCAGCTCAGAGAGAGCCAACCGTGTGCCACCCATGCGCAAATCCCAGTAGCAGAAGGCGGCTATGGCACAGGCATACACCGCTCCCTCCAGCCACGGGCTGCGACTGCGACGCGCCGACCACGCGAGCAACACTGTTTCCACTGCAAGGGCAAACCAGCGCACAGGCCCCTCGAAATACGCTACTACAAACAGCGCGGCCAAAGCCGTTCCTTTTAAAAACCATAAGTGAAAGGCATACCCGCGATTGTCTCGAATCCAATACAGCGCTGCCCACACCAAAAAGAGACTTGCGGCACCCCCATAGTAAACCTCCAGCATGGACTGATTGAATGCCTTCACATAGAGATAACCAGCGGCAAGGCATGCACTGGTATTGATCCCCTTCAAAAGACGCCACACGCGGTTTTTCCCCTCTTCCGCAACCATGCCGAATCTATCTTTTAGAGGCAAAAGAGAGACCCCGATACCCAGATAAATAAGCACCGCCTCTGTCCATGGAAGCGTGATCTGCCCGCCCACTGCGTAGTAGACATAAAAGCCAAAGACAGGCAGCGTGTAGCCCAGTGTGCCCACACCGATAAGGGGTAGCCACCGAAGGCGTTTGTGCAAAAGCGCTCCTGCGATTTGAAGCGCAAGCGCCGTAAGCAAGGCGCCTTCTCGCAAGCCCTCCATAGCTGAAAAGAGAGCGCTGGCGTAGCCATAGATCAAAGAGAGCAGCACGACGTTTCTAAAGCCCAAGCGCAGGCCAATCGCTATGTTTAGCACCAATACGGCAAGCTGAAAGGCAAGCCCAAGCGCGGGGTCGTCTATTATCCGTATAGGCCGTGCCACATAGGCAGCCACGCTGCTGATATAAAGCATGGATAGCCCCGTGGCCAACACCACCTGCCCGAGATTCCGACGTTTCCTAAGCAGCTTAAAACCCAGAGCAATCACCACCGCATCCCCCGCCAGCAGCTCCAGGAAGCGCACCCAGGGCGGCGCGGAATTGGCCACATAAACAGCAAAAAAGATAACGGCCAAAACAGCCAACATACCGCCAATGCGTGGCGCCCACCACTGCATAAGGTCCACCTCGTCGCGCGCCCGATCCTTTGGCGGCAGCAACCCCATCGTGCGCATGGCCTGAGCGATCTTCTCGGCCAGGCTAGGCCCTTCTGCCTCCTGCTTATCCACTTGCTTCGCCTGTGCGGCTTTCTGTCGCGCCGCTTCAAAAGCATTTCGCAGCTTCTCTTCCTGAGTAATCGCCTCCGGCTTAGGCTCCTCCTTCGCCGTGGTTTCCACCGTTTTCGCCGTCTCCAAAACGTCCGCTCGCTCCACCGCCTCTGCTTTCACTTCAAGAGGTGGCGCGATCTTCTCCTCTACCTTTGCCGCCTCCACCACCGCTGCCTTAGCGACACTCGCCGTGGCCGCTCGCTCTTCTTGCAGCCTCTTCATCTGCGACTCTAAAAGCGCCACCCGTTGCTTCAGTGCCGTAAACTCTGCTGCCTTTTCCAGAGTATCCATTTCTGGATACTTTTTCTCCTCACCGGTCGATCCACGCACCCTATTCTTCAGCTTGCTCACTTGTACCAGCAAGTAGATGCACAGTGGCAGCGGCAGCAGCAGAAATGCCCCTACCAGCAGAATAAGGATGCCTTCGCCTCTCATGGATTAGAAATCAGTGTTAATGATCCAGTCCCTTGGATACACTACAGAATAGCGCGTGCTAAAAGTCCGCGTTGTGCCGCCATTCAGCGTTTGCCTCCACTCAAATACACCAGTGTCGGCATCTAGCTCCACCTCTTTTGCTTTAGGCGAATCAGTCCGCACTTCTATCTTAGCATTTCTAGACACAGGAAAGCGGTCCTTTACACGCACCTCATGCGGCGTGGTCCGCGTATTGGTTACATCCGTGTGGAACTCGCGCTTTAGCGTCACTGTTTTATCAATCAATCCCGTTTGCTGCTCCATTTGACGTCCCTCTCTGCGCTTCACGCTTATTCGCTCATCCACGCCCATGGAGACGGTAAATTTCTCGCCCGGCGGCACCCGTGCTATATCTACCTGCGTGGTCAATTTACCATCTGTAAAAACCATGGCGGGACCCGCCAAGATGGGCATCTCCAGCGTATTGGCGCTCTCTCCCAGCAAGTAGCCCTCCTGCAGGACGCTTGGGGTGATCTCCGTCCAAAAAGTAGCGGCCAGTTCTTTCTCCAGCACTGCGAGGCGCACCTGGGTGCCGTCTCCCTTCAGCGTGAC
>CAZHQD010000033.1:10483-22882 GCA_964533835.1 uncultured Puniceicoccaceae bacterium
TCCAGCCGCAATCAGGCGCCAGATAGCTTAGCCGCATAAGCGCCTCGCCTCCCTTGACCGCAGTAAGGCTTAGAGAGACTTTGCCGCGCAGGCTACCTTGCCGCTTTCGCGCCTCAGCGAGTTCCTTCTCCAGCTCTTTTACGGATTTCTCCTTCTCCGCTACCTGCTGCTTTAGTGCAGCCAGGCCGTCTTGCGACTCATTGTGAGCAGACTCCGCATAGGCCCAAACAGCACGCGCCTCGTCTATATCAGGGCGCTCTTCTCCACTTGCGCCAAACCCCTTGGCGAAGCTATTCGCCAGTTCGTGCGCGTAGGTCTTCTTTTTGTCAAACACCAGCTGAGCGGCCTCCAGCTTGGCGATTTCCTTTCGCACCTCTTTTAGCTTTTCTTCCAAAATCTTTACTGGTTCCGCCTGCTCACTCTCCTCAGCCAGCGTAAATGTGATCTCGCGTACCTGCAACCCTGCCATCTCGGGAAACTCTACCTGCACGCTCTGCGACACCGCATTTGTGGGCAACCCATTAAGCGTTAGCTTATTGATGCCTTCCCGCAGCGGCACTCGCTGCTCATGGCTCACGAGCGCAGAGTCCTGGTAGAGAGCCACGCCGGTGACACGCCCCAGCTCTACAGCCTGTACCTCACTCCTTATCTCCGTAAAACAGGCCAGACTAGCCACGACTACCAGTAACACCACAGGAGAAATCTTTGAGCTTATCATAATAGGGTAAGTGTGCCCTTACCCTTACTCTATCCTAACCACAAACTCAATCTTAATTCCTCCCCCCATATTTGTCTTTAAGGCATTACTGTCTCTAATTCTTATTTTTTAATCTCTTTCACGGCCACCATTACCTGCACTTCCACGGTTGAGTCTCGTGGCAGCCCTGCCACTGCCATGGCCACGCGCGCGTGTTTCCCAGCCTCGCCAAACACATTGCCAAACAGGTCGCTTGCGCCGTTGATTACAGCAGGGCTTTCGCTGAAGCCTGCCACGGCATTTACAAAGCCAGAAACGCTCACGAACTGCTCCACATTGTCCAGACTGCCGAGCGCATCCTTGATGATGGCTAGGGCATTGAGGGCGCATACCTTCGCGGCCTCATAGCCTGTCTGCACGGTCTGCGATTCGCCCACCTTGCCCGTATGCGTCATTTGCCCATTGATCATGCAAATAGTGCCTGCAACAACCAGCAGATTCCCATGCCGTCTATAGGGCAAATAGTTACCTGCAGGAGCGGGAGGCTTAGGGAGCGCTATGCCCATCTCATTTAACTTATTTTCAATGGCAGACATCTTGTTAAATCATGTAGAGAGTTAAACGGCCAGTTTGGCAAAAATCCGATTTCGCATTAGTGGGTGAACTTTTCCTGCATCAGCTCTCGGACATACGTCGTGAGCTCTTCATTCTCGAACTTTACAAGCACTTCCTCGAAGAAGGCAAAGGCCAGCATCTCTTGAGCCTTGCGATGCGGTATGCCTCTGGCCTGCAAATAGAAGAGCTGTGTTTCATCAATTTGAGCGCTTGTGGCGCCGTGAGTACAGCGCACGTCATTTGCCTCTATCTCCAGACCGGGCAGCGAATTCGACTCAGCGGTATCCGAGAGCAGCAGATTGCGATTGCTCTGGTAGCCGTCGGTCTTTTGCGCATCCCGCTCCACCTTAATCAGACCCGAGAAGATCGTTCGGGCGCTGTCGAGGATAGTATTTTTATAGAGGAGATTGCTTCTGCCATGCGGTGCTGCGTGTGTTTGCAGTGTGCGCTGGTCAATCTCCTGAGTGCCTTTAGCGAGCGTCAGGGAGTCCATATCCACACCTGCGCCAGCGCCAAGTATGCGGCAGTGCTGCTCGTTGCGAACCAGTGTGCCTCCTACGTGGACATTGATTGTCTTCAGAGCGGCATCACGCTCTGCCGTGGCTGCTCCAAGCAGAAAGGCTGTCGTGGCCCCATTGAGGTTCTGTATCGCCCGATAGTTTACGTGAGCGCCGCTTGCTGCGTAAATATCCGCTACCCCACATACCAGATGGGGCGTCTCGGCATTCATGGATTGATAAAAGTCTGCCAACGTTACTTGAGCATTCTCTTCAGCCACTACAAGCGTGTGCGGGAAAATGGCGGTGCCTGCCACACTCCCCGTCCAGTGCTCCACTACAAGCGGCTTTTCCACTACCACGCCTTTAGGCACATACAAAAACGAGCCATTGCTGAAATACGCAGCGTGCAGCGATTCGAACTTTTTCGATCCCAAATCAGGAAGACGGGAAAAGAGGTGTTCCCGTACCAGTTCGCTGTGCTGCACCAGTGCGTCTGCCAGTGGCATGAAAATAACACCCTTCGCCGCAAGCTCTTCGGGGAGCTCTACGAAGGCAACTTCGCGATCGTCCACAAAGCTGATCCTCCCCGCGTTTGTGAGCAAGCTTGGAGAATCGGGCGCATGCGATGGGGCCTTGCTGGTGAACTCTGCGGGAGCATATCCGGCCAGATTCAGCCTGCCCGTATTGGCAAACCGCCATGCCTCCATCTTGGCATGAGGCATGGGCATTTGCTCAAAGCGCGCCCAGGCCTCTTTCTTTAGCTCCTGGAGCCAGCCCGGGGCGTCCCCCTGCGCGGCGAGATGCGCCTTGAATGTCTCAGCGTCAAGTATTCCGAATTGCGTAGGTGTCGAAGCCATGGATTTAGGTAAGGGTGCAGACATTTTTTGGTTTGTCGTTGGAGTTTTGCTCTGGGCCACTTAGCCCACGCTGCCTTCCATCTCTAGTTCGATAAGGCGCTTCAGCTCCACGCTGTATTCCATGGGAAACTCGCGCACCAAATCGTTCACGAAGCCATTCACCGCTAGAGACATAGCTTCTCCTTCGCTCAAACCACGCTGCATCATGTAAAAGATTTGCTCCTCGTTAATTTTACTAACACTCGCTTCGTGCTGCACGTAGTTGCGGTTACCCCGAACGGTTATGGCAGGGTAGGTGTCTGTACGGCTATTGGTGTTGATCAGCAAGGCGTCGCACTCTGTGTTGTTTTTGCAGTTCTTCAAGTGCTGCGGTATGTGCACCATTCCGCGGTAAGTCGCGCGCCCCTGCCCTATGGAAATAGACTTTGAGATGATGTTTGAGGTCGTCTCGTCTGCCGCATGGACCATCTTTGCGCCCGTATCCTGGTGTTGCCCATCGTGTGCCAGCGCAATGGATAGCACCTCGCCGCGCGCCCGCTTGCCACGCAGAATCACACCGGGATACTTCATCGTAAGGCGGCTGCCGATATTGCAGTCGATCCACTTTACTGTCGCGTCTTCCAGAGCCAATCCGCGTTTTGTAACGAGATTGAAGACATTGCTCGACCAGTTTTGAACCGTTATGTATTGTATCTTGGCGCCTTTCATGGCCACAAGTTCAACAACGGCGCTGTGCAATGTGGATGTCTCAAACTTGGGCGCTGTGCAGCCCTCCATGTAGGTGACTTCTGCCCCCTCGTCTGCGATGATCAGGGTGCGCTCAAACTGGCCAAAATTTTCCGCGTTGATTCGGAAATAGGCTTGCAGGGGCTGCTTTACCTTTACGCCGGGCGGCACATAGATGAACGAGCCACCGGAAAACACGGCACTGTTAAGAGCGGAAAACTTATTGTCACCCGATGGGATTACTTTTCCAAACCACCTGCGGAAAATTTCAGGGTGCTCCTTAAGCGCATCACTGGATCCGATAAAGATCACCCCCTCCTTTGAGAGCTGCTCCTTTATGTTTGAGTAGGCCGCCTCAGAGTCAAATTGCGCCTCCACACCCGCCAGAAACTTTCGCTCCTGCTCAGGTATCCCCAAGCGTTCAAACGTCTCCTTGATTTCATCAGGCACTTCATCCCAAGACCTGGTGGAGCGCTGCCCCTTGGCCAGATAATAGCGTATATTCTCATACACGATATTCTCCAGGTCTTTTGTGGCCCAGTGCGTAGGATTCGGTTTTGCCTCGAAGAGCTTTAGCGCTGCGTGGCGAAACTCCCGCACCCACTCGTCCTCACCCTTTACCTTCGAGATGTAGTCTATGGTTGCAGGCGTGAGGCCCACCCCAGCGTCATACTCGTAGGTGGTCTTGTAATGGAAATTCCCCGCTGAGCGATCTATATCGATCGCATTCTGTTCTTTAGTCGTGCTCATTGTAAAAAAGTAATTTGTTGCTAATTGTTTACATAGTGCCCGGAAAGCGGGACTATGTGACTATTGTATTTTTCGAGGTAGGCCCCTGTTAGTTTTGCCGCCACAAAAGAAAATCTTAGCTGCTCTTCTTCGTTCTCAGGATAAGTTACCGCTATCCATGTGTCCTCCTTGTCAGTTAGACTCGGGATAAAATCAATCAAGCTTACACTGGGAAACTGGGCGTGCAGCTCTTCGTAGTATGCCCTAGCCAATTCTTTTGTTCTATTATTCATGGCACACTTTTTTCTCTAACTGTTCGATTTGGTTTATGAAATCTGCCGCAACTCGATAGCTATCTTCAGCGATGGACGATGCCGTATTGCGATCCGTGTAGTCAGCATTCTGCCTTCTTGTGAAGAGTTCATTCAGAGTGTTGGCATGATTCCTTATTCTTGTAGCAAATGTTGTGTTGAAAATACGAATTATGTCTTTGTGATTATTATCAAATTTGTGGTCGGCAGACAACAGCGTCACCGTAGCTTGATGCAAACAAGCATAGTAAGCGCGATTGGCTGATGCATTGTAGAGTTTGTTTCGCAGGCATATTTCTGCAGCTTTGAGGTTTTCTTTGGCTTTTCCCGCAATGACATTTAGTTGCTTATCCATAATCAAGGAGTCGGCCCTTTTCGTTAAAAGCTGATTCTCGTGATCGTAGAAATCTACGCGCTCTTGGCGAGTTCTTCGCGAACCCAGTCATAGCCCTTCTTGTCAAGCTCGTGCGCCAGCTCTTTATCACCCGTGCGCACAATCTTGCCGCCATACATTACATGGACTTTGTCGGGCACTATGTAGTTCAAGAGGCGCTGGTAGTGCGTGATTACGAGAGCGCCCATATTCGGGCCACGCATCGTGTTCACGCCCTCTGCCACAATGCGCAGCGCATCGATATCCAAGCCCGAGTCCGTCTCGTCGAGCACTGCATATTTGGGCTTTAGCATGGCCATTTGCAAAATCTCACAGCGCTTTTTCTCACCGCCGGAGAAGCCCTCGTTAACGGAGCGGCTCGTGAAGTTTCGCTCGATCTTGAGCGCGTCCATGGCGCTGTAGAGCTCTTTGTAATAGGCGCTAGCATTAAAGTTCGCACCCTCTGGCAAGCGTGCCACCAATGCCGCGCGGATGAAATTTGCAATGGATACCCCAGGTATCTCGCTAGGGTATTGGAACGCCAGAAATAGCCCTGCGCGGCTCCGCTCATCCACTTCCTTCTCAAGAATATTTTCACCGTCAATCAGCACTTCGCCCGAGACCACCTCATAGTCTGGGTGCCCTGCCAAAGCCTTGGCCAAGGTGCTCTTTCCGGTCCCGTTCGGCCCCATGATGGCGTGCACTTCACCCTTCGGCAATGTCAGGGAAAAGTCCTCCAGTATCGTTTGCTCGCCTATGCGAACGGTCAGATTTTTGATTTCGAGTGCGTTCATGATCATTAAAAAAGTTATTTAGTTACCGGGTTGGCTCCTTTAGCGCGTATCCGCCCTGTGAAGCTTAGCTTAAACTTCGATGCCTCATACCCCTCGGGCAAAATCTCCTTTAGTCGCTCATCAAAGTGCGGAGGCAGCTCTATATCGTAGATGCGGCCTGTCTCCTCATCTAAAAAATGGGCGTGCTCACCATGATTTGGGCAGTAGCGGCTTGGCTGGCGCTCGTAAGTGAGCCGCTTCACCAAATCGCAGTCTACGAGTGTATCCAGGCAATTATACACAGTAGCCAGCGATATGCCTGGTATCACGGCTTTGGCCCTGGCATACACCTCGTCTGCCGTCGGGTGATCCCGTTTCGTCAGCAACACCGAAAATATCTGCTCGCGCTGCCGCGTCGTCCGCATTCCCTTACGGGTCATTGCGGCGGCAAATGCTCGTCTATATTTTGGATTAAGGCTCATACGACTATCACAGTTACCTTAATTGTAATAATTCCAAAAATCAATCCAATTAAGCACAAAAATCCTCCGTTTTGCTCTTCTTTGTTACTATCGTAAGAGATCAGTAAAAATCCTCATTTTTTACATTTCTCTTATTTAATCCTTAACAGTTGAAGCCATTTTCAGTATTCGTTACAATTATACTGAGCTGTTACACTCATGGTCCACTCTGCAGTCCCTCCTTCACAGCCTACCCCCCCGGCTGATTCCGTAACCTCCTTCCCGGAAGGTTTTTACAAACATCTTTTTCTGTCACTGACCGATGCCGTTATCGTCTTTGACATTCCTTCAGGCCGCATCCTCCATGCCAACCCTGCTGCCTCCACGCTTACAGGCCGCACACTGGGGTCTCTGCTCACCATCGACCACCAAGACCTCTACCCACCTGAGCACCGCGACCTTGCTAAGCTCTACTTTAGAGAGGAAAGCGGCCACTCAGGCAACCGCTTCAACACTACTCGCCACCTCGACATTCTCGGCAAACACTCCAAGCGGATACCGGTACAGGTCAACTATATCGTCCTCCAAGAAGGCAAAGACGCCCTCCTTATTGGCCTATTCCGCAATGATTCTGACCGCCGCATTATCGAAGCCCAGCTCCGCCAGCGTGACCGCCTTCTCAAAGCCGCCGCCGAATCCCTCCTTAAGTTTATTGGCAGCAAGGATCCCCACAAGGCCATTACCGATGCCCTAAAATCCCTCTGCGAGTCCACTGGCACTGATCGTGCCTACATCTTCGAGAATCGCCCACACCCTGATTCAGGCATCCTCTCTATGTGCCATATCGCGGAATGGTGCCGCGCCGGCATCCAGCCTTTCATAGAAGAACCTTCGCTCCAGTATCTCCCCTATCAGGGCACCCTCGACAGCTGGGCTCAAAAGCTTTCCGCAGGCCATTCTATTGCCGCTCACGTCAAAGACCTTCCCCAAGATATCAAGTATCTTCTTGAATCTCAGTCCATTCGCTCCCTTCTTCTCGTTCCCGTAGTTGTCGATGGCAAGTGGTGGGGCTTTATCGGCTTCGACCAGTGCTCTCATGAGCGCCTCTGGGAACTCTATGAGATCGCGACCCTTGGTGTCACGGGTTCCTGTCTCTGCGGTATCCTCAATAACCACCGTCTCCAGGAAAGCTTTCTCGATGCGAAAGTACGAGCTGAAGAGGCGAATCGCGCCAAAGGCGAGTTCCTCGCCATGATCAGCCACGAAATCCGTACCCCACTCAATGCCATCCTCGGCTTTACTGACCTCCTTGGCGATACCCAGCTCGACCCTCTTCAGGCAGAATACTGCAAGGATATCACCGCGGGTGGCCACGCGCTCCTCTCCGTCATCAATCAAATCCTTGATCATTCGCGCCTCGAGATCACCCAATCCATACGCCTGGACCCCGTCCCTACCTGCCTCCACGAACACATAGAAACCACCTTGCGCCTCCTCCGCGAGAAAGCCGCCGAACGCGGGCTTACGCTTACCTCTCATATCGAAGATACCATCCCGCAAAAGCTTCTGCTCGATCCAGAACGCCTCCGCCAAATCCTTAACAACCTCCTTCTCAATTCCATCAAGTTCACCGACCATGGTGAAGTTCGCCTCCACGTTGTCCTCATCGAATCCTCCCCCACCGCCGTTCGTATTGCCTTCACTGTCTCAGACACTGGCATAGGAATTCCCCTTGATAAGCAAGCGACCATTTTCGACGCCTTTGTCCAAGCAGACTCCTCCCTTACCCGTAATTACGGTGGCATTGGCCTCGGCCTTACTATCTCCCGTCGCCTCGTTACATTGATGGGCGGCACCATCGGTCTCGAAAGCACGCCAGGCAAAGGCAGCTCTTTCACCTTTGTCGTACCTGTCCAGATCGCGCCCGACTCCCCCCCGCCTCCGCCCGAGCCTCCACAAGACTCCCAGCTTCACGGCGCCCCCCTCAGAGTGATCTACGCTGAAGACAACCAGGCCAACACAGCGATTATGCACGCCTACTTTAAGTCTGTAGCACTTCCGCTCGATACTGTTCAAAACGGCCTCGAACTCCTTGATAAACTTAAGACCCACACCTACGACCTGGTTCTCATGGACATCCAAATGCCCCACATGGATGGCTTTGAGGCCACGCGCCACATACGCTCCGGTCTTTGCGGCACGCACAACACTTCCCTCTACATCATCGGTGTTACCGCAGCTGCCCTATCAGGCGACCGCGAACGCTGCTTGGCCGCTGGTATGGACGACTACCTCTCCAAGCCCCTCAAACGAGCCAAACTATTCGCCGCTCTTTCCAAGGCCCTCAAATCCCCGCGCCGCACTTAGCTACCCAATTTTATCAGCTTAGTACTGCACGGTTTATATACCTCTGGCTGCTTTGGCTACTCAACTAGACTCCGTATCTAATCAATCTTCTGGGGTTCCTCCTCATATCAAGTGCATGACCCAACAATTCCTGCCGGCAAATCTGGAATCCGCGCTCCGCAGCCTAACTAACGCCCATCAGGCCGCTGGCAGACCGTACAGCCCTTGCCCTTTCTGGTTCTGGAACGACCACTTAGCCATCCCCACGCTCCTGAATCAGATGGCAGACTTCCGTGCCCACGGTGTCTATGCCTTTGTAATCCACCCCCGTATTGGTCTCCCCAAAGATCAGGGCTGGATGAGCCCTTCACTTCTTTCCTGTTACCGCGCCGTCCTCACGGAGGCTAAGCGCACGGGCATGTGGGTAATGCTCTACGATGAGGGCATGTATCCTAGCGGGTCTGCCTCAGGCCAAGTCGTCTCCGCAGATCCCTCACACCAATGCCGTTGTCTCGTGGCGGTTGACTTGCGCGCACCACATAACTCGATTGGTACCCTCGCGCTTGACCTCGTCCGCCAAGGCATTCACCTCTCTATCCTCAACCAATCTCCCCTGCCCAATGGCGTCACTCTGGAGACAATTATAGAATCTGAGGAAAGCCACCTCGCCATACTATCCGTTCCTATACCTTCAGTAATCCGCGGTCTTCATTACCTCGATGAAGCCTCCGCATCGGAAGATACCCCTCTAGCGGCAGACATCCTTAATCCGCAGGCCGTTAACTCTTTCATCCATCACTCCTACGAGCGCTTCTACTCTGAGTTTTCCGAATTCTTCGGAGACACCATCAAGGCCATTTTTACGGATGAGCCTAATGTGCTTGGGCGCCCAACGGCAGACCTAAAAAAATTGGGCGCTATTCCGGGAACAACTGGGATAATTCCGCACGCTTCGCGACTCCTCCGCACAGACGCCACCGCCGTCCTCGCTAACCTCTTCTCCCAAGACCCCGCCATCCGCAAAACGGCTCATGCTCAGTGGTGGTCAGCTATCCGTGCCCGTCTTGAGGAAACATTCTACACGCCTTTGTCCAATTGGTGCCAGGCACACAACACTTTGCTTACTGGCCACCCCGATAGGCCAGACGAAATCGGCGCCCTGAAGCATTTCCATATTACGGGCCAAGATATTGTCTGGCGCGAACTCCTTCCAGACGATCCGCAGTCCCTATATACTCCAACGGCTACCTGTGCTAAAGGCGCCGCCTCTGCTGCCGCCCATCTGGGTCGAAAACGCAACCTAAACGAATTCGCCGGTGCCTACGGCCACGAACTCACTGAACGCGAATTTACATGGCTTACCAAATGGCTCCTCATCCGTGGCTGTAACCTCCTTGTCCCCCACGCTTTCTACTACTCTTTGCGTGGCCCACGCAAAGACGAACGCCCGCCAGACGTGGGGCCAAACAGCCCTTGGTGGCCCCGATTCCTCTCCTATGCCCAAGCCTGGTCGCGCCTTGCCTATCTCAATACCGAGGGCACCCCATCTACACAAGTCGCCATCCTCTCTCCCTCAGACTCGCTCCCCATCCACAGCGCGGCTGCGCTCCTGCGTAACCGTATTGACTTTCACTACCTAGATGAGTCCCACCTGAGCTCAGGTGTCGTCACCGCAGATAGCGAGTTCCATTACGGCCCCCATCACTATCGTGCCATCATCATAGATACCGCACATACTTATGGCCACTTCACGAATAGTGTAGCTGAAACCCTGCCACCCGACCTTGCCCACTACTGGCACCCAAGCAATGGTGAAGATTCACTGGTTGCCGCCCTCTCTAAACGTATAACAACCCAAACGTTTATAGAAAGCCCAAGTAAAGACCTCCGTATCCGCACCTTGCGCACACCAGACCGCGCTTCGTGGACGATCCTATTCAACGAAGGCTCTGATCCGGCACCCTATACGCTCCTCCAACCCGCAGTAAACTTTGATCCCGAATCTGCCCAATACCAACTACTCGCGGCCAATACCGCCCATATTCTTGCAGCGCATCAAATCACCATCTTTCTCCACACGCTACCCTAGCTCTCTCATTTTCCTTGTGCGGCTTCCTTTATGGGTATCGTTTAACTGGTTAACGGCCCTTGCATTGCCATGTTTGCTTAGGGTTTGTCTTAGAATTCGTAAACAGCCGAGACTGTCCACCGATGCCCAAACAAGCTCACTGCATCTGTAAGCTCCCATTCATATGCTGCGCGAATCCCTAATTCTGGCCCAAGTGGGCGAAACTCTGCGCCAATAGCGCCAGTGATAGTATCTTCGCTGGCGCCACCGCCAACAGAAACTGCGTCCACTCCCGAAAAGGGAAGCCCTGGCGCCCCCTCATCCGTAACGAAGTAGCCATTAAGCTCGACCACAGGGCTAAACCACGACGTTACCCAATAATCTGCGTGCGCGTGCAAGCTAAACAGATCCGAAGTGCCCACCAGCCCATCGCCTTTATCCACCGCCATGCGGTAATTGGCCGTTACTCCTAGATGCAGCCGCCCAAATCCCTTATTTGCAGAGACCCACAAGCGTAGCTCGTCTGTATCCTGTAGCACTTGATCGTCCCCTACCCCAAGCTCATACCCCACGCCACCTGCCATATAAAATTGCGCCTGAGTATCTTGTACGAACGCATACTTTAGGCCCGCCGCCAAATCATTCCAACCATCAGGGCTACCCAATGCAGACCCACTTACCTCAGCATACCCATCCTTGTAAGCCACGAGCTGGAGCTTGTCCGTGAGAGCCAGCCGCACCTGCACGGCATACACCGATACATCACCGCCGATCGTGTCTCCGTAAAACTGGTGATTCACATACCAAGCGCGAACATCAGTGGTCACAAACGAGTCCTCATGAAAATACGGCGCCGTAACGGGCCGCACAAACCGCTGCTCAAGGCTTGGAGCCTCGCCGCCCTCTCCAAACAGCACAAAGCCACCTTGAGCGCTCGCAGCCGTAGCCGCTCCCGCAATGATCACCACACCACACATCAATAAGTGCATTTTCATAGGAAGAATTAAATCCTCCTCAGCCTACCGAATTTCACCGAAAGCCACCTTGACCAAAGTCAAGACTCTCAACAAATACCATGCGAAATCCACACGCATATTCGAGGCATGAAATAAAATGGACCGCACGAAATTCGTGCGGTCCAAGAAAAGCTCACGGAGCTGGACACTGCGATGGGGACTATAAACCGCGTCGACGCCAGATTGCCAAGCCGATCACACAAGCGGCAAAAGCTGCGGCAATAACGGAAGGCTCAGGAACCATTGTTATAGAAAAGCCGTTTGCCAGAAGCCCGGTGTTGCCCGCAGGATTCCCTGTAGGATAGGCAAACACATCCAGCGAAATAGCGCCAGCGTTGTCCGATGAAATCGTAAACGAGGTCGTCTTGTCGCTCAGAGAGGCAGGCCTGACTCCGTCTAGCAACACCGTGCCTACCGACGTATTTCCACCGCTGGTCGTATTGAAAAATTCTATAGTAACGTTGTTGTTATTGAAAGAATTGTCCCAGGTCCAAAATTGTATGGTGTAAGCAGTGTTCGCGCTCAGGCCGCTAAAGGTAAAATCTGCTTCCTTGCCGGAAGCATTGTTACCGGTGAACCCATCGCGGAAAAAGTTAGCAGCCCCGCTCAACCCAGTAGTTCCACGATCACGACCACCTGCATTGCCAAACGCATTTGCGCTCAAAAATATTCCATCGCCAATCGAGAGATTGCTTATCGCCCCGTTGTTTGAGTCCACACCGATAAATCCTGCCTCAGTTAGCGTTGATGACTCGTCGTTAAAATCGACAAAAATCTGCGCAGATGCCAAAACGGGTAAAGCCGCGAAAAGAGATAGAAAATAGAATGTCTTCATGGAATAGAACTAGGATTGACAGTTAAGGATATAGAATAAAATCAAATTTCTACACCCTTCTAATTGATAGTAGAAGACTAATCAAATATAAA
>CAZHQD010000034.1:0-2647 GCA_964533835.1 uncultured Puniceicoccaceae bacterium
CCCAGCCCCTCCACGCTATCGCGATAAGGCATACTCGTCAGCGCAAACAGATCCGCCTCGCGGTAATAAGCGTAGAGCGCTTCTTCCGTCACGCTTCCCGTCATCTCAAAGTGTAGCCCTCTTTGCTCACTGTATTGCTTAAGCACATTGGCGTAGCCCTGCTTTACAATCGGCCCCACAGCCCGATACCGCACCTTGTTCCTAAGTTCCATTGGCAATTCGGCAATCGCCTCCAGCACCGCCATCTGCCCCTTCCGTGGGTGGATTCTTCCTACCGTTAGTATCCTAAAAATCCCATCTCTACGCACTTCCTTTTTCTCTGCGCTTGGCACAACACTCCCGCCCCCTGGCATCAATAAGCATCGATCGGCCAGCTCGGGATAGACTCCCAAAAGCACTCGCCGGTTATACGTTGACACCACCCCTACAAACCTAGCCCTCATTGCCACTTCTCTGAATCGCTCCCTTAGCGCAGGTATCCGCACCACTCGGGCTAGCTCAGAGCCGTGTAGTATGAACCCATACTGCCCCAGATGCGGCATCCTCAATAAATCTCCACAAAGCATCGCCCATAGCGGCCCGGGTTCCGCAAACACAAAAGTGGATTCCCGCCTCTCCTGCTCTGGCACTGAGCGCATCCAACGGGCAAACCGTATCCTGTCCAGCCACCCATGATTGCCCCTTACTGGCATCCCCGTCACTGGGCATTTCAAGCCACTCTCTGCAAGCAGCGTATGCCTTGGCGCCCATACCGCTACTGCCTGCCCTGCATTGTCCAGCGCGCGGGCAAGCTCTTGCGCATAGGTGGCAATTCCGCCCCGCTTCGGATAGAATTCATTGGTCACTACTACTATTCTGTGTGGCAATGGACTCTGGTTCATGAAAATGAGGGTTGCTCCTGCTTTCGACCGCAAGTATCGGTCTTTACTGAACCCCTATGCATAACCTTTCTGGCAAATACCGCAAGGCCCTTGTCACAGGCGCCTCTTCGGGCCTTGGCCAAGCCTTCGCCTCCATGCTGGTTGCCGATGGTATCGAAGTCTGGACCCTCTCGCGCCGTGCTCCAGAAATTACCGCGCATGGCCCGCTTCACCATCTTTCCATAGACCTCGCCGACAAGTCCGCCCTCGCCTCCCTCCTCGCTAGCGATTCCCTCCCTTGGGCCGAATTCGACATCCTCATCAACAACGCTGGCTCTGGCGTCTTTTGCCCGCTGGAGTCTTTCCCCGTAAATGAAATTGAGCCACAGCTCCAGCTCATGCTCGAAACCCCCATCCGCCTCTCCCGCAAAATCCTGCCCTACCGCATTGCAGCCAATCACGGTGCCATAGTGAACGTGGCCTCTCTCGCCGCCCGTTTCCCCCTTCCCTTCCACAGTCTCTACAATACAGCCAAGGCAGGCCTCTCTGGCTTCTCCCGTAGCCTGATGGACGAAGTTGCCAACACCAATGTAGCCATCGTTGATTTCCAGCCTGGCGATTACCAAACTCCCTTTAACTCCGCCACCCATAGGCCACCTGCTGCGGCCCAATCCACCCGCCTCGCCAATGCATGGCGCCGCCTTGAGCAAAACCTCGCCAATGGCCCGCGCCCCGAAGTAGCCGCAATCGATCTGAAAAAGTGCCTGCTGCATGGCCGCTCGCGCACTTTCCGTTCAGGCAGCTTCTTCCAAACGGCCATTGCGCCGATCGGTCAATCCATCCTGCCCGATTCCTTGTTCAGAAAAATCCAGCGGGACTATTTCAAAATTGATAGTTAGCCGCTTTTTACTTTCCCCTGCCAATAAAGGTCAGCTCGGCAACGCCCGACTTATCGAGGTTCCCAAGTCCCTTCTTTACCATCTCCCTGTATTGGCCGAGTGTAGCATCGTTCACAGGCAGATTCAGCCCCACACTTGCACCAAGCGCGGCGGCTATGCCGCTATCCTTGGCCGCGTGTTCAGCTGAGAAATAGCAATCATGCTCGCGGTTTTGCATATCAGCCCCGTCCGTCTCCAGCACACGGGAGTTTGCCCCCGTTTGCGAAAACACCTCGCGCAGCACCTGAAGATCCAGCCCCAGCGCATCCCCAAGCCCCAGCCCTTCTGCCAGCGCCGCTGTGTTGCAGTTCATCACCATATTCACCAGCGCTTTTACTTCTGCGGCCTTACCCGCGCCCCCTATGTAGCGCAGATTGCTGCTCAATTTTTCCAATAGTGGCCTCGCTTTGTGAAAAGCAGCCTCCCGCCCCCCTACCATCAGGTAGAGCGTTCCATTCCTCGCCTGCGTAATACTGGAAGCCATACAAGCCTCTATACTGCTTGCGCCACGGGCCTCTGCGCGCCCCTCCACGATCCGATGCACTTCTGGCGTCACTGTGGCGCAATTGATGAAAAGTTTTCCTGCGGCATCCCCAGCCAACAGGCTATCGCCCTTTTCCGCAAAAATCACACCCATCGCCGCGTCATCCGTTACCACCGTTATTATCACATCCGCAGATGCCGTCACTTCCGCCAAACTTCTCGGCGATGCCGCCTTAAGCTCCGCACCCAGCGCATCCGCCCGCTCCGCATCCCTATCATACACGGCGCTTACAGCGTATCCACAATCCGCCAATCTCCTGGCCATATTGGCCCCCATCCGCCCCAGCCCAACAAATGCTACTTTTA
>CAZHQD010000034.1:2747-5952 GCA_964533835.1 uncultured Puniceicoccaceae bacterium
TCGCCTACCGTCGTCATAGGCCCGTGCCCTGGGCACACTACCGTTTCATCGGGCAGAGTCAGTATCTTCTCCCTTATCAGTCGTAGGCTGCCCGTATAATCATTTCGTATGCCTCCTGCGGACCCTGCAAAGAGGGCGTCCCCCACTATGGCCACTGGGCGGCTCAGCCCACTCACCACATACGTCACGCCACCAGGTGAGTGCCCCGTTGTGAGCCTCGTCTCAATTTTCAGGCTACCGCATTGGAAGGTCTCCCCTTCCTCAAATCCCTTTGCACCCTCGTGCGTTTCATTTTTGTGCAAGTGCACAGGTATATCGCCAAACGCCTGCTTTAGCTTTGGCAGGTCCGCAATATGGTCCACGTGGCTGTGCGTAAGCAGCACCCGTGTGAGCTTCAGCTTGTTATCGCGTATATGCGCAATCATGGGTGCGGCATCGCTTCCGGAATCGAAGCACACCGCCTCCCTTGTTTGCTTGTCCCATATTAGATAGGCGTTCACCGCCATATCCCTGTAAAGCGTGTTAAATTGTTCCAATCCCTCCACGGCTACCACGTTCGGTCTCCACGTCCCTTTCGCCAGTGTCACTAGTGCGTTGGCGTCGAGCCCCAGTGTAGCGGCTAATCGTCGTGCCACAGGCTCCACAAACTCCCCACCCAACGCGGCTCGCATTTGCTCGTTGCTGATCTTGGCTTTTGCCGCAACCGCGTCCTCTTCCAAACGCTGCCCGCGGATAGCCTTGCCCAACACATCTTCATAGCGATCTTCTAGTGGTATTTGCATCACAGCATTATGCCACAGTCCTTCGTTTTGGAAAACCGCAAATGCTAAAAAGCGCGCTTAGGGTGCGCTGGCCGCATCCGCTCCTCCCATGTTGAGCAATTTCAGCGCGGTAATCAGAGCAACATCCCGCGCTAGCCGTGTCTTAATGTCGGCCTTCTGCAATGCGCTTACGGTAGCCGTATCCTGTTCCACTAGAAAATCAGGTGCTAGCCCCTTCCCTTGCCAGGCTACCCCCGTTGGCGTGTACATCGCCCCCGTTATGAATTTCACTCTAAACTCATTCTCCAGTGTGAACGTGCGCTCAAAGACCCCCTTCCCAAACGTCTTGCTGCCAATCACAAACGCCTTCCGTTGGTCGCGCAAAGCACCAAGCACGATCTCCGCCGCGCTCGCCGTTCCGCTATTGGCAAGCACTGCCAGCTTAAAGTTAAATGGCTCCGCGTTGCCTGATGCGTAGTTTTTCAGATTTTCCTGCTGGTTGTAGGTGCGCAACACTATCCCGCGCTCTGGCACCAGTTGATGGCATATTTTAAGCGCTTCCCCAAACACACCACCCGAGTTATTCCGCAGATCCAGTATTATCGCCTCCGTGCCGTTAGCCTTCAGCTTGCTTAGCTCTTCCATCAGCTTGTCGCTAATCCCCTGCGAGAAATAGCGCAGCTCCACCAGTGCTACCTTGGGCGATAGCTGATAAACAAAGAGGTTCTGCGTCTCAAACTTCACGCGAGTCAGCCGTATATCAAATATCTTTATCTCCCTGTTTATCGTTAGTATTACATCGCTGTCAGGCGGCCCATTCATCAATTTGTTAATATCCGCCACCGACTTCCCCTTCAGTATCTGGTTATCAATCTTCAGGATGCGGTCGAAGGGCAGCACAATGCCCTCCGCGGGCGAGTTCGGCAGCACTTCGCTCACCGTCAGGCTTCCGTCATTCGCATTAAATGAGCTTTTGAGTCCCAGAGATATATCCACGCCTTCCAGCGATTGGAGGATTTTCTCATACTCCTCAGCCGTCCATATCTTGCTCAGCTCTGGATTATCCCTGGGCGAGAGATGCCGCAGCATCCCCTCTATGGCCGCCCAGTAGAGCGCCTCCTCTGTTATCTCTGGCGTGTAGTAATTTTCCAGTATGAGCTTCTTTACCTCGTCAAATGCCTCCCTTGCTGCGGGAAACTCATGCTCCAGCTTCACTGGGAAGAGCGGTTGCACTCTGGTCTCTTGCGCCGCAGCTTGAGCTGGCGCAGGTTCTTGGGCTTTGAGTCCTGATGCAACTGCCGTTAGTGCCAAAGTAAATAAGAGTATGCGCATGATGATAAAATGAATTAGACAAGGAGCTACGCCGTTCGTTCTTCGGATTTCTCCGCCATTTTCCGCGCTATGTCACCCTCGAAATACACCGTGCGTGTCGGAAACGCGATGGAGCAACCGTTCTTTGCCACCAGTTTCATGATTTCCAGATTTATCCGTTCGCGCACAGCCATATGAGGCTGCCATTTAGTGGTGTTTGTGAAATAATACACCATGATATCCAGGGAACTCGCCCCAAAGTCCTGAAACTGTACCAACACGAATTCCTGATTCACATCTGGATCATTCTTAAGCAATTGGCGTATATCCTCCAGCAGTTGCTGCATCTGTTCAGGCTTAGTCTCATAGGTTACTCCTACTATCTGCCTCACGCGCCTCTTGTTCATGCGAGACCAGTTCACGATATACTCGTTGCACAGCACACTGTTCGGTATCACCGTCACCGCCTTTGGCCAGGTGCGCACCCGTGTGGACCTTATCCCGATCTCCTCCACATCGCCATCCACCTTGTCGCCCACCTGTATCCAGTCACCCACCTTAAACGGGCGATCCACAGCGATAGACACTGCCCCATAAAGGTTGGCTATCGTGTCTTTGGATGCCAGCGCCAGCGCTGCTCCCCCAAGTCCAAATGTGGCCAGTATCCCGCTCACCGAATACCCGAGGTTGTCTATGATCATGATCAGCCCCACCACCGCCAGAAACACCCGCAGTGTTTTTTTGATGATCGGCATAAAATCACCCACGCTTGCGCCTCGCTCTTGTGCGTTGTATGCTACTACATCCATCAACACGTCCGATAGTCGCCACAACAGCCAGAAGAAATTCCCCATGCTCACCGCTCGGTAAATCAGGTTCACGGTCTTTTGCCATTCATTATCCAGCGGGAATACCACTATCGCCATATACACCCCAAACACCGTTATAAACACCATCAGCGGCTTCCGCGCCGCCTCAAGCAGCCGATTGTCTATGTCCGTCGTCGTCTTGGAAAACAAATTCGATAGTGCGCGAAACACCACCTTTGTCAGAATGTTCTTCAACAGAAACGTAATCAAAATTATCGCAAAGCTTACGACCAGGTCCCCTACCGTGAATCCGTAAAACTTCAT
>CAZHQD010000034.1:6052-22811 GCA_964533835.1 uncultured Puniceicoccaceae bacterium
GAGGGCGAGGCTGGCTTCTTCGAGCCTCCCTTCACCACCGCCACCGTCGGCATGATTCGCGTCTGCCATCACAATTCAGACGGCACTTCCGATCTCATCTTGCAGGGGCTTGCCCGCGTAAAAGTCGAGCGCATCGTCCAGGAAGAGCCCTACCGCATCATCGAAATTAGTGCGCTCCAGACCGTAGCGGGCGCTGATCTCACCGTCCTCCGCCAGCTTAAGGACACCGTCGCCACCCTCCTCGAAGAGCGCCAACGCCTTACGGACGAGCCGAACGACTCCTTTCTCAAATTCGTCCGCAGTATAGACGATCCTGAGGTCTTCCTTGATCTCTGCGTCTTCACTACTTGTCAGGAGGTGCAAATCAAACAAGAGCTCCTCGAAAGCCTAAATACGCTCAAGCGCTACCGCAAATTCGCGCGTTGGCTTGCGAGGCAAAACAGGCAATTCCGTCTCTACAAGAGAATCCAGGGCAAACTTAAAGACAGCGATATTGGCTTAAATTAGGTAACTTTTCTCCGTTTCTTCCGTCTAATGGATAAACTCGCTCGTTTTGTCTTTACCCGAGCGAGAAATTACGAATCTATAATCACCAATACACCCTCATCTCATTCAATGAAATCGCCCATCCTCTCCGCTCTTTTATTTTTGGTAGCTTCCACAGTAGCCAGCTTAGGCGCTGCTAAATGGCATAAAACCATTGAAGAGGCCATAGCTGTAGCTCAAACAAAGAACCTCCCCGTCTTGGTGGAATTCACTGGCTCCGATTGGTGCCCTCCCTGCAAAGCAATCGCAAAGGAAGTGTTTGACACCCCGGAATTCGCCGAATTCGCGAATGGCAAAGTTGTATTGGTCAAGCTCGATTTCCTCAGAAAATCGCCTCAAGCCGAAATCGAAAAAACCTACAACAATGCTCAAGCTAAAAAATATGACTTGGAAGCTTTCCCCACAATGATTCTGCTTACCCATCAGGGCAAAGAAGTCGCCCGCACCACAGGTTTTGGAGGGAAAAAGAGTTTTATGGACTGGCTTGATGGGAGCATCAAAAAGGCTAAATAGCCCAATTTTCGCCCTTCTTGCCCGAAGATTCCACAGCGGAATACCAGTCCCCCCCTTCACTTAGGGAAGCCCTTGCTGTTTGGGTAAAAATCGGGCTTCTGAGCTTCGGCGGCCCTACTGGGCAGATCGCCCTCATGCACCGTGAGCTGGTCGAGCGCAGGCGCTGGGTCAGTGATGATCGTTTCCTGCACGCGCTGAATTACTGTATGCTCCTGCCTGGCCCCGAGGCCCAGCAGCTCTCCATCTATATCGGCTGGCTTTTGCATCGCGTTTGGGGTGGCATTATTGCGGGCACTTTGTTTGTGCTCCCGGGGGCCTTGCTCCTCTGGCTCGTTTCCTACATCTATTGCGCTTACGGCCAAGTCGGCTGGATAGAAGCCATCTTCTACGGCCTCAAGCCTGCCGTCCTCGCTATCGTGGCCGCAGCCGTCCTGCGAATCGGCAAAAAAGCCCTCAAAAATGCCGCCATGTGGTCCTTGGCCACTCTGGCATTTATTGGCATTTTCTTTCTCAAGCTCCCCTTCCCTCTCATCGTCTTAAGTGCGCTGGCCCTTGGTTTGATCGGTGGCCGCTATTTTGAAAAGTGGTTCCTCGTCATAAAGGGTCACGGCGGGGAAAAGTCTGATGAAGCCCACCTCCACGCCATCGAGCGCCCAAAACCCTCGCAAATCACAAAAACCATCCTCCTCTGGCTCACCGTTTGGGCTGCTCCCATCGTGATTGCGCTGCTCGCTTTTGGCCCGAATCACGTCTTGTTTGCGCAGGGTATCTTTTTCTCCAAGGCCGCGGTCGTTACCTTCGGCGGTGCCTACGCCGTCCTCCCCTATGTCGCCCAGCAGGCCGTAGAAAATTACGGCTGGCTCACTGCTCCTCAAATGCTTGATGGCCTCGGTCTCGCCGAGACAACCCCTGGCCCCCTTATACTCGTGCTTCAGTTTGTCGGCTTCCTTGGCGGCTGGAATAGCCCCGAGCCGCTCAGCCCCTTTCTCATGGCCACTGCATGCGCAGTAATGACTACTTGGGTCACCTTCGTCCCGGGCTTCCTTTTTATCTTTCTGGGCGCACCCTATATCGAAGCCCTCCGCGGAAAAAAGATCCTCTCCTGTGGTCTGTCTGCCGTCACTGCCTCCGTTGTGGGCGTCGTGCTCAACCTCGCCGTATGGTTTGGCTGGCACATCATTAGCCCCGAATCAGGTGTCTTTGATTTCTTCGCCATCGCCGTCGCCCTTGCCGCCTTCGTAGCCATGCAGCGTTTCAAGGTGGACGTCATCCCCATCGTTGTGGCCAGCGCTGTCCTTGGCCTCGTTTGGCGTCTCTTCGGTTAGCCTTTTTTGCGCGCAATCCAGAATCGGCACTCATCGGCAAAGTCACGCACCTCCTGCGGCTCATTGGCAATTTCGCACCGCAAGTGGTCCTCCACATATTCCCACCCCGTTGCTTCGAGATCCTCCAATACTTCCTGCCGATTCGGTATATGGATAAACAGCTCGCCTAGCTCCGTTGGCTCATAGCGATCGCCAAATTCATCTATCAGCGGATTCTGCTCTCCCGCATCCCACCGCGCTTTCTCTTCTGCCCAAAACGCCGCCCTCGATGCCAGATCCCGATCATGTGTTGTGAACACGAAATAGCCGCCGCTCACCAGAGCTGCCTGTATCTGCTCTAGCGCCTTGCGCCTGTTGGCTCGCTTGGGGATTTGCATTAGGCCGTTAAACCCGAAAATTGCCCCGTCAAATACATTGGCCCCAAACCCCATGCGCGTGGCATCCATCACCTGAAACGGCACTCCATATTCCAGCACCATCGCCATTTGCCGGGCCTGCGCGATCATCTCCTTCGAAATATCAATTCCCAGTATGCGCTCATACCCCAGTTCCCATAGCGCCAGTGCGATGCGCCCCGTCCCTGTCCCTACCTCTAGCAGCGAATCCGTCGGCTTAAACAGCTGCGTGAATAGCTTCTCCTCAGACCGCCACAAGCCTATCCGCGCGGTTGCTCGGCTGTAGTGGTCAACTACCTGCTGTCTCGCAAAATAGGCTTTTACTAGGGACGTTTCCATAATCAGTTGGATATTATTCCGAGCAGTGTGATAGCAACCATCTCCCCTTCCTGGAAACAAAAATCGCTCTTTATTCAATCCGTTGCTTCCTTTGCATAAGCATTGCAAACGCCCACTCGAAAGCTTTCATTCTCCTCATGCTCCCTCCCGATTGGTCCCTTCTAAAGTCTTCTTTTTCAGGTGACATTTATACCGATAGGATGCTCCGCCTTCTCTACGCCACGGATGCCTCCGCCTATCAGGAAATGCCTCTGGCCGTGGCCATTCCCCAAACTGAGAAAGACATTGGCTCCCTTATCCGCTTTGCCAAGCAGCACAAAATCGGCCTCATTCCCCGCACTGCGGGCACTTCTCTCGCGGGCCAGGTTGTAGGCTCTGGCATCGTCGTGGATGTCTCCCGCCACTTCACCAAAATCCTCTCTCTCGACGCCGCAAAGCGCACCGTCCGCGTCCAGCCTGGTGTCATCCGCAATGAGCTAAACGCCTTCCTCAAGCCCCACGGTCTTCTCTTTGGGCCCGAAACTTCTACGGCCAATCGGGCCATGCTCGGTGGTATGTTTGGAAACAACTCCTGCGGCTCCAACTCCGTAGTCTATGGCAGTACCAGAGACCACGTTATTTCTGCTCGGGGCTTCCTTAGCGATGGCAGCGAGGTCACCTTCGGTCCTCTTACGGAAAAAGAATTTGAAGCCAAGTGCAACGGCCCTGCCGACAAACTGGAAACCCGCATCTATCGGAAAATTCGCTCCCTTTTAAGCGACAAGGAAAACCGTGAGGAAATTGCTCGCTCCTACCCAAAGCCCTCCATCCCTCGCCGCAATACGGGGTACGCCCTCGATTTGTTGATGGATGCCGCCGTCTTCGACCCCGCATCCGCAAAGCCTTTCAATCTCTGCAAACTCCTCGCTGGCAGCGAAGGCACTCTCTTCTTCGCCACCGAGCTGGAGTTAAATTGCCTCCCGCTCCCTCCTCAAGAGAGCGTCCTGCTCTGCGCCCATTTTGAAACCATAAATCAGGCCCTCCGCGCCAACCTCTTCGCTCTCCAGTTCAAGCCCTACGCCAGCGAGCTTATTGACCGCTTTATCCTCGACTGCACCAAGCGCAACCTCGCCCAAATGCGCAACCGCTCCTTCGTTCAAGGTGATCCGGGCGCCATCTTGGTTGTCGAGCTAAGAGCAGAATCCCGCGAAGAAATTACCTCGTCCGCTGCTCAGTTGGAGCGCGCTCTCAAGGCCGCAGGTCTTGGCTACGCCTTCCCTCTTCTCTTCGGCGCTGATGGCAACAAAGTTTGGGACCTCCGCCGCGCTGGCCAAGGCCTCCTCTCCAATATCCCGGGCGATACCAAGCCTGTCGAAGTCTGCGAAGATACCGCCGTGGATGTGAACGACCTCCCCGACTACATTACCGAGTTCGATTCCCTCATGCGCGATCGCTTTGGCATTGAGTGCGTCTATTACGCCCATGCAGGATCGGGCGAGCTTCACACCCGCCCCATGGTCAACCTCAAGACTGCTGAGGGCAATCAGCAATTTAGAGACATCGCTCAGGCTATTGCTGAGCTCGTTAAAAAATACCGCGGCTCCCTCAGTGGTGAGCATGGAGATGGTCGCCTTCGCGGAGAGTTCATTGAGTTTATGGTCGGCCCAAAGGCCTTCTCTCTTATCCGCGATGTCAAATCCCTATTCGACCCGGATAACGTTTTTAATCCGGGTAAAATCGTGGATACTCCTTCCATGAATTCGGCACTCCGCCACATGCCGGACGACCCAAACCCCGAATACGACACCTACTTCGATTTCTCGGCCCAGGAAGGCGTCCTCAGGGCTGCCGAAGCCTGTAGCGGCTCTGGAGATTGCCGCAAGACCCAGCTCACTGGTGGCACCATGTGCCCCAGTTACATGGCCACTCGCAGCGAAAAAGATACCACCCGCGCTCGTGCCAATATCCTGCGCCACGCCCTCACTCACCCCTCGCGCAAAAATCCTTTCGATAGTGAGGAAATCCATGCCATCATGGACCTCTGCCTCTCCTGCAAAGGCTGCAAGTCCGAATGCCCTTCCAATGTGGATGTGGCTAAACTCAAAGCTGAGTTCCTTCAAAACTACTACGATGCCAACGGCGTTCCCCTTCGCTCCCGCATGATTGGTAGCTTCGCCCGCATGGCAGCCCTCTTCTCAAACGCTCCCTGGCTATGGAACTTTGCCACGCAGACCCCTCTCTTTGCGAATCTCTTAAAGTCCGCCTCTGGTTTCGCAAAAGAGCGCAGCCTGCCCCCGCTCTCCTCAAACACTGCCTCAAAGCTCATTGCCAAAGCAACTGGCCCGCAGCCTGATCATTCCTCCGCACCTTCTCTAGGCTCGCTCTACCTCTATCTCGATGAATTTACCAATTACAACGAAGCAGAGATAGGTCTGGCCACCTACGAGCTCCTACGCGCTCTCGGCTACTCCGTCATCATCCTGCCTCACCCTCAGAGCGCCAGAGCCCTCCTCTCCAAAGGCTTGCTCAAGGAAGCCCGCGCTCTCGCCGAGGCCAATGTCTCCCTCTTTGCCGACAAAGTCTCCGCATCCTCCCCCCTCGTTGGTATCGAGCCTTCTGCTATCCTGGGGTTCCGCGATGAGTTCCCCGATCTCCTTCGCGGAGATTTGCGCCTCAAAGCCAAAGCCCTTGCTCCCAACTGCCTTCTCCTTGAAGAGTTTCTCGCCGCCGAAATCAAGGCTGGCCGTATCTCTGCAAACGCTTTCGACGACTCCCCCCGCGCCATCCATTTGCACGGGCATTGCCACCAGAAAGCGCTTACCGATTTGCAGACTGCTGTCACCGCTCTTGCCCTGCCAAAAGGCCATAAAGTAACCGTTATCCCCTCTGGCTGCTGCGGTATGGCTGGCAGCTTCGGCTACGAAAAAGAGCACTACGCGCTCTCCCAGCAGGTCGGTGAGCTGGTGCTCCTTCCCTACATTCGCAAACTTGATAGCTCCGCCATTATCGCCGCCAGCGGCACCAGTTGCCGCCACCAAATCAAAGACGCCCTGGGGCGCCGTGCCCTCCATACCGCCGAAATCCTCCTTCAAGCCCTAAAGCGCTAGCCTTTGTTTCTGCGCTTGCGCTCAGTAGGCCTTGTTTCCTCGGCAAAATTTCCCTTGCGGCAACTCGCGCCTTCAGGGTATAGCTATTGGCTTTTCTTATAGCGTCATTTATTAACTCGCAACCTTTGTTCACCGTGCACCGTGTTTCCGACATCAATGTAGTAGAAACTGCCGTCCTCCCTTCGCCCGAGCTCCTTCTCCGCGAAGTGGCCCGCACTGAAGCGCAAGCCGCCACCGTGGTTTCCGCTCGCGAGCGCATTCACGAAATTATCTTCGGAAAGGACAAGCGTTTCCTCCTCGTCGTCGGCCCTTGCTCTATCCATGACCTCGAAGCAGGTCGCGATTATGCCCAGAGGCTCGCCGCCCTCGCTCCCCAGGTCTCTGATCGTATTGAGCTGGTCATGCGTGTCTATTTCGAGAAGCCCCGTACCACCGTTGGCTGGAAAGGCCTCATCATGGACCCCCACCTCGATGGCTCTCACGACATTGCCACGGGCCTCAAAACCGCCCGTAAATTCCTCCTCGAAGTCCTCGACATCGGCCTCCCCACTGCAACCGAATTGCTCGATCCCATCACGCCTCAATACATTGCCGACCTCGTTTGCTGGTCGGCCATTGGCGCGCGCACCACAGAGTCCCAAACCCATCGCCAGATGGCCAGCGGCCTCTCCATGCCTCTCGGCTTCAAAAACGCCACCAGCGGCGATGTCAAAGTGGCCATCAATGCCATAAAGGCAGCTAGCGCCCCGCAAACTTTCCTCGGCATTTCCATGCAAGGCCTGGCCAGCGCGGTTACCACTCGCGGCAACCCTGCTTGCCACGTCGTTCTTCGCGGCGGTGAAAACGGCACCAACTACGATGCCGCCAGCATTTCCAGCGCCCGCTCCTTGCTCGAAAAAGCAGGTTTGCCCCCGGCCATCATGGTGGATTGCTCCCATGCCAATAGCGGCAAAGATTTCCGCCGCCAGCCCGATGTGCTTCGCACTATTGTGGATACCTTAGTTGCGGGCCAGGACGCCATCATCGGCGCCATGATGGAATCCAATATCGCCGATGGTAACCAACCCATCAACAGCGACCGCTCAAAGCTCCACTACGGCGTTTCCGTTACCGATCCCTGCATCAGCTGGGAAACCACGGAAAGCCTCGTAAAAGAGATCTACGCCTCCCTCGCTCCTCGCTTCAGCTAATTTTGCGCCGCCGCTGGGAGCTTCTTTGCCATGCGCCTCTTTCACTTCATGCCCAAGGCCGTCATCGAAGTGTCGGGTGAAGACGCGTTTGTCTTTCTCCAGAGCCAGTTCAGCCAGGACCTGCGCCCGCTCATATCTGGCTCCGCCCCCATCTACGGCCTCTGGCTCACACGCAAAGGCAAAATACGGGCAGACTCCTACATCCTTCGCAAAAATGCGGAATCTTTCCTCATTGTAAGCCCGCACTGCCCTGCGTCGCTCATCATCGAGCACCTTGATCGCCATATCGTTGCCGACGATGTGGCTCTCGCAGATCTCACGCCTAGCTTTCGCCTTACCCGTCGCTTTGGGGCAAATCCTCTCAGGCCCACGCCGCTCTTCTTCAATTCCCTCCCCGATACGGATGGAGATGCGCTGCTCCTCGCCGAGTCCACCCGGCCTCCCTCTTCGGCGCTCCCATCCTTCACCGAAGCCGAGGCAAACTACCAGCGCCTCCTTCACGGCGAGCCCATCATCCCGCTCGATATTACAGACGACAACTGGCCACAAGAGGCTGGCCTGGATTCATCCGCCGTTTCTTTCACCAAAGGCTGCTACCTTGGCCAGGAAGTGATGGCTCACCTGCGCCGCTCTCAGGGTTTCCGCCGCAAAATCTTGCCCGTCACCCTTTCTAAAGCCCCCTCATCCGAAGGCGCTCCCCTTCATCTCGGTACTCAGCTAATCGGCCAACTCCGCACGTGGGCAAGCGGCCCCCAAGGCATCCTGGGCATGGCGCAAATCCGCTTCCGGGAGATAGGTGCTTCCCGCTCCTTTTCCTTTGAGGAAGACGGTGTGGCAACCCTCCGTTAGTTCTTCTGCGCGCGCGCAATCTTCGTCAGCACATCGCGCAGTGCATCTGTTTGCACTGGTTTGCTGAGGTAGTGATTCATGCCGCTGCTCAAAATCTTTTCGCGATCCGTGGTCACTGCGTAGGCTGTCAGCGCGACAATCGTTATATCCTTCTTGTCCTCGCCTGCTTCGCCCGCGCGTATCCGCCTTGTCGCCTCCATGCCGTCCATCACGGGCATCCCCACGTCCATCAATATCACATCGGGTGCAGGGTTCGCTTGCAGCCAGTCTATTGCCTCCTTGCCATTCACGGCAAACTGCGGCTTCTGGCCCATCTTTTGCAGGATCAGCTGGATAACCTTTCGGTTCTGCGGATCATCTTCCACCACCAGCACATTCAGGCTGTAGAAGGTCTCGGCCAAAGGCTGCTTGTAGAGCGTCGTAGTGCCGCTGGAAATCCCACCGCCTATCTTAAACGGCGGCTGCGTAACGGGCTTCGCCACTACCATCGTCTTTGCGATAAACACCACCGAGAAAATGGTCCCTCTCGGGTGATTCGGCGCCACATCAATCACGCCGCCCATCGTCTCAAGTATCTTTTTCACGATAGCCAGGCCCAGCCCCGTGCCCCCAAAGGACCGCGTATGCGCGTCATCCACTTGAGTGAATGGTTCAAAAATGCGTTGCCGCTGATCTTCAGGTATGCCCATCCCTGTGTCTGCCACCACAAACGCAATCTGATGATAGGTCAGTCCCTTCGCCTTGTCTTCTGGCGATGGGTCCACTGCCTCTTTTGTCACCTGCACCGTTATGCTTCCTGTCTCAGTAAATTTGATCGCGTTGCCAATTAGGTTCACCAGCACCTGCCGCAGGCGATTCCTGTCCGCAAATATCCGAAACGTCTGCGACTGCTCATACTGGCAGTTAAACATCAGCCCCTTGGACTTCGCCGAATGTTTGAAGAGCTGCTCTATCTCAGCAATCAGGTCCGACAGATTGAACATCTCAGGATGCAAATCCAGCTTGCCCGACTCTATCTTCGAGTAATCCAATATATTGCCGATAATCGCCAATAGCGCCTCACCTGATTTCTTGATAGTTAGCAAGCAATCCTTCTGCTCCTCATTTAGCGGGGTCGCGTTCAGTACATCCGTCATCCCGAGCACGGCGTTCAGCGGCGTGCGGATTTCGTGGCTCATCGTCGCCAAAAATGTGCTCTTCGCCCGCGAGGCATTTTCTGCCGCTTGCACGGACTCTATTGCCCTCTGGTAGTGGGCATTCAAGTCATTATAGGCATTCACATATTGCTCCAGATTCGTCTGGAGTGTCCGTGCCTCTTCCGCCTTTTTGCGAGCTGCCGCCACAAACAAGTAAAAGAATAAGCCCAACCCCATTGAAGTTAGGGCCAGTATTCCTATGATTATATTGGCTATTAGGGGTGACATGAAATAGTTGGAATTTTAGTTATTCCCAATACTATGGCAGATTTAAGAATTAAATTTTAATATTAGGGGTTGTTTTACCGCTTGAAGATTCCTTTGAAAATTCCTGCCAATCCCGCTTTTTTATCTTCCGTCGGCTGCGGGGGTAGTGTAGCCACCACGGGTTGCGCCACTTCGTCCGTTGCGAGAACAATTTTCGGCTCCCCTAGTTCGGGTGGCTGTACCGCCAGCTCCTCAAATGTGTATTTTTCCAGCGGGCTCAAATCGCGTGCCAGCAATGATAGCTTCTCGTAGAGCACCTCATCCAGCGCCCCAGAATCATACTTTACGTCCAGCTCGGCCAGCGTGTTCGACTCTAGGATAATATGCGGAAAGTCCACTTCGGCATACTTCATTGCCCAGTTTCTCTGCTCCGCCGCGCTCATCGAAAATAGATCCCTCGTGTAGAGCCATGTTCCCGCTGGTAACAACCCTGGCTCCAGTGTAGGCTTCACCATTACTCCGGGCTTGTCCGCAAACAAATTGAGATAGTCGAGTGCCAAATCCAGTGCGCTGCTCGACCCCGTCGCAAACACCACCGTCGCCGTCCGATTGAGAAAACTGTTCAGTGTTCTTAACGTCCTCAGCGCTGCCGCATCTTGTATCTTTAACTGATTGCGATAGAGCTGCCTCACTGCATGGGAAAATATTTCCAATGCCTCCTCTTTATTTAAGGGCAAAACTTGTATTGGCCCCTTATAGACTGCCCTCAGTTTCGTTTCTATATTTGGCTGTCCACTTTGTACAAATATCCCTGCCGTCAATGGTCGGGACTTTATATGATCACTCAGCTTTTGGATGTTATTGTAGAGATATACAGAGAAGCCGTGCGCCTTTGCCAAGTTTCCAAAGGCCAGCACACTGGACAGTTCGGAAACCAGCACGCAGATTTCCTCAAATGGATTGCTTGCGTTGGCATTTTCGTTCTGAGGCATGGATTAGTTGACTGGGTTGGCAGCGAGTTACTCTTACATTACAAGTATCTCTGGAATCTATCCGTAATACAATCTTCATTTGCGAGCAAGCACTATTAAGGATTTTACTATGCTAAAATAGGCGATTTATCCCCAATTTTAGGTTTTCTCCATCTCCTTTCTCTCAAAATCCTCTTGATACATACTACCCTCTATCAGTTTCCTTCTTCTTGAAATCTATTATTTTCCTTATTTTTATTATTAATTAGGCTAAATACCCTATACTAATCTGGGGTATTCATCCCTAATTGGTAATCGGCTCACTCTTTATGAGCTAATGCTTGTAGGGCGAGTGCATGCAGTTCAGGCGTGGCCGCCGTCACCATCGAAACCACCTCTCCGGGCACTGGGTCATTCCCATACCAATCTGTTGCCACCCCCCCCGCCCCTCGCACCACGGGTATCAGTGCCAGCCTATCCCAAGGTTTCATGTTAATGTCGCACACGATATCAGCCCCGCCCGTCGATAGCAGAAAGTAGCCGTGGCAATCCCCCCATGTGTACAAGCTCTTCACCTGTTTGATCATATGGTTCCACCCCTGCGGGTTATGGTAAATTTGCGGCCTCGATAGCTCCGTCGTCAGCACGATAGCATCCTTCAGCGCCTTGGTAGTTCGTGTTCGCACGGGTCGCCCGTTCAGCCAGGTCGTCTTCCCATCGCCAAACAGCATTTGCCCTGTGGCAGGGTGGTTGATTATCCCAAGCACTGGCTGCCCCTTGTGCATCAGCGCTATCAACGTCCCAAACTGCGGCGTCCCCGCCACAAACGACTTCGTGCCGTCTATCGGGTCCAGCACCCATACATACTCCGCGTCCGTCCGCACACTCCCGTATTCCTCTCCCACTATCCCGTGCGTCGGGTGGTGCTTTTCGATCAGCCCCCGCATCACTTCCTCTGCCTCGCGGTCGGCGGCCGTCACCAGCGTCTTGTCCGCCTTGTGCTCCACAGAATAAGAGGCATTATCAAAGTGATTCTTGATAATAACTTCACTTTCGCGAGCTAGGTATTGTATGAAATCAGTTAGATTCGTGAGATTAGCCATGGCTAAAAACTTTCATACTACGCATTTGAAAGATGGACTCCTAGCTCAAAATGCAGAACTTTTTAAGGATTCCTCCTTTCTTTATTTTTCTTCCTTACCCATACCCTTTTTGCCTTCCCTCTCTTGAACCCACCCCCTCCCATCCACGTAATAGACTTCGAAGGCCACCTCTCTTACGGTGTGGTCGAGTATGGCGTGGCTACTATTTTCGATGGCAAAATCGTCTCCGCCCGCACTCAGGTTTGCCGCCCGGTCGGCTCCATTCCTGCTGAAGACACCCGCCTCCATCGGCTCACCATGAGCCACTTGGAGCGCTCCGAACCTTTCTCCTCAGAGTGGGCCCACTTTGTCGAGCTCCGTAAAAGCGGCCCCTTTGCCGCCCACAATGCCTCCTACGAACACAACCTCCTAAAAAACCTCTGGGCCTACCCTCCCGTTGTCCCCTGCTTTGCTGAATCGGCCCAACCCCTCAGGCCAGAATGGGGTCCGTGGCTCGACTCCTGCCAACTCGCCCGCCTCCTCTGGCCTACCTTGGGTAACTACAAACTCGCTGCCCTGGTAGACGCCCTCCACCTCCAAAGCGTTCTCGATGCCATGGCCGAAATCCTTTGCCCAAAGCACCGCCGCCATTTCCACGCTGCGCTTTACGATGCCATGGCCGCCGCGCTTATCCTTCTCAAAATAATGGACTCCCTCAAGGCCGACGGCCTGCCCGCCTCTGCTCGTGACTTGTATGCCTTGCTCCTCCCCGACCCCGCCCAAAAAGAGTGGGACTTCTAATCCGCCTCCCCATGCTCCGTACCGAACACTGCACCGTCACCCGCCAGGGCAGAGCCATCCTCTCCGCTCTCTCTGTTTCCTTTCAACCTGGTAAAGTAACAGCCCTCATCGGGCCAAATGGCGCTGGCAAGTCCACTCTCCTAAAACTCATCTCAGGAGAAATCCACCCAGACTCTGGCTCCGTCTTTCTCAATGACCGCCCCCTGCCCGACTGGCCTACGGAATCCCTCGCCCGCTTTCGCGCCGTCCTCCCCCAAGAAAGTGCCCTCTCCTTCCCCTTCACGGTAGAGGAAGTCGTCTCTCTGGGCCGCATCCCCCACCGTGCCTCGATTGACCACGCCGAAGACGCCCACATCATTCGGGAATCCCTCTCTCAGGTCGATATGCTCGGCAAAGCCTCGCAGCTCTACCCCACTCTTTCGGGTGGAGAAAAGCAGCGTGTGCAGCTCGCTCGCATCCTCGCTCAACTCGCATCTCCCCCGCCCGATTCCGCCCCCATCATGCTCCTTGATGAGCCTGTTGCCGCGCTCGACCCCTCCCACCGCTTTGCCACCTTGAGGCTGGCTAGAGAAAAAGCCGCCCATGGCGCCGCCGTCGTTGTCGTCCTCCACGATGTCAACCTCGTTTCCGCCTTCGCAGACCACCTCATCGCCCTCAAAGAGGGCGCCCTCATCGCCTCTGGCCCAGTGGAGTCCACCCTTACCACCCAGCTCGTCAAAACCCTTTTCGATGTGGACGCTATCAGCGTTACTCTGCCCACTACTGGCAAAAGCTCCATCCTCCTCATCCCTTCGGAGCCTCAACAATAACACCACAAAAAAAGCGGAGGTCGCTCATCGCAACCCCCGCTCTTCATTTTGAAATTACTAGTTAAAACTAGAACGATGCCTGCACGCCCTTGATGTTCTTCTTCTTCATCCAGGGCATCATGCTGCGGAGATAAGCGCCGGTCGCTTCGATGGGATGCTCTGCGCCTTCATTGAGCAGGCGATTATAGTTAGGCAAGCCATCTTGATACTCCTTGACCCACTCCTTGGTGAACTTCCCGGTCTGGATCTCTTTGAGTATCTTCTTCATCTCCTGTTTGGTCTTGGCATTGATCACGCGCGGGCCGCGGGTGATGTCGCCATACTTCGCCGTCTCGGAGATGGAGAATCGCATCCCGGCAATGCCGGACTCGTTCATCAAGTCCACGATCAGCTTCAGCTCGTGCAAGCACTCGAAATAAGCCATCTCTGGCTGATAACCTGCTTCCACCAGCACCTCAAAGCCAGCTTGCACCAGTGCGCTTGCGCCACCGCAAAGCACGGCCTGCTCGCCGAACAAGTCGGTTTCCGTCTCTTCGCGGAAGGAGGTTTGGATAACACCAGCGCGGGTGCTGCCGATACCGCGAGCCCAGCCGAGAGCTACCTTCTGTGCGTTGGCGGAGCTGCCTTCCAGCACTGCAATCAGTGCGGGCACACCCTTGCCTTCGAGATATTGGCTGCGCACTACGTGGCCGGGGCCCTTGGGTGCCACCATGATCACGTCCACTCCGGCGGGTGGTTTGATCAATCCATAGTGAATGCTCAAGCCGTGCGAGAAGAGCAGCGTCTTCCCCTTGGAAAGATTGGGCAGGATTTCCTTTTCATACACGGAAGCCTGCTTCATGTCGGGCAAGCCCACCATGATTACATCAGCCTTTTGTACGGCTGTAGCTACATCGAAAACTTCAAACCCATGCTTCTTGGCCACAGGTATCGACTTCGATCCCTTGTATAGGCCGATGATTACGTTCAGGCCGCTGTCCTTTAGGTTCAGCGCGTGCGCGTGGCCCTGAGAGCCATAGCCGAGCACGGCCAAAACTTTTTTCTTAATCGGAGCGAGGCTGGCCTCTTTATTTGTATATACGGTCGCGGGCATAGTGCGTTTTTCTGATTGGTTAATTTATACGGGTTTGTTTGGTGTTATTTTGTTTCGGTTGCTTCACTCTGCTTCTGGGTGCGCACCATGGCCGTAGCGCCCGTGCGGGCCACATCCTTGATGCCAAAATGTGAAATCAATTCAATAAACGCGGAAACCTTCTCGTCATTTCCGGTCAGCTCAATAACTACTGTCTTGGGCGAGACATCCACGATCTTCGCGCGGAAGATATCGCATATCTGCATGATCTCCGAGCGCTTGCTGCCATCTGCAGCCACTTTCACGAGCACAAGCTCGCGGGCCACAAACTGGCCCTGCCCAAGGTCTTGCACTTCTATGACCTCTATCAGCTTATTGAGCTGCTTGATGCACTGATCAAGCTGCAGGCTGTCTCCCTTTACGGTTGCCGTAATACGGGAGTATTTCGGGTCTGCCGTGGGGCCGACGTTTAGTGTGTCGATATTGAATCCGCGCCCGGAAAACATCCCGGCAACGCGGGCTAGGACGCCAAACTTATTTTCAACAAGAACAGAAATGGTGTGTTTCATGTAACAAAAAAATGGTGGAGGGCACAGGGGTCGAACCTGCGACCTTCTGGGTGTAAACCAGACGCTCTAACCAACTGAGCTAGCCCTCCGTGTAAAAAGTCAAATAACCAAGATGAACGGTTATAGTTGGAATGTTAAGCAAAAAAAGCGAGAATTATTCGTTTTATCCTCGCGGATTGTTTCTTAATCAATTTCACGCATGAAATTCGGGGATTTTTATTATCGGGTAGCCAGCCCTACACTCGCCTCCGCGGGTACCCGCATCAGGTTGCGCTTATGCAGCTCTTCTGCGATCAGCACGGCATTGAGCGCCGCGCCTCGCCACAGCTGATCACCCACCACAAACAGCGAAAGCCCATTGTCTAGAGCGCTGTCCACGCGGATACGCCCCACACCGCAGTTTTCCTTCAAAACATAATCCAGCGGCATCGGATAGCGATTCTTCGATGGCTCGTCGCACACTTCCACTCCTGGAAACGCGGCAATAGCAGCCTTCGCCGCTTCCACAGAAACAGGCTTCTCAAACTCCGCGTTGATAGCGATAGAGTGGCAGCGCAACACAGGCACGCGAACACAGGTCGTGCTCACCTTCAGCGTCGGATGCTCCATGATCTTACGCCCCTCGTTCAGCATCTTCATCTCCTCTTTCGTGTAGCCGTCTTCCAAAAACTTGTCCACGTGAGGGAATAAATTAAACGCGATCTGGTGCGGATACACGGTGCGCGGCATCGCCTCGTTGCGAGCCCAAGCCTGAAGCTGATCCTGTAATTCGGCCATCGCCGCTGCGCCCGTCCCCGAAACCGCCTGATACGTCGCCGCAAAAAATCGCTTCAGCCCAAATGCCTTGTGCAGTGGGAATAGCCCCATCAGCGCAATCGCCGTCGAGCAGTTAGGATTGGCAATTACTCCCTGGTGCCCCGCCAGCGCGTGCCCATTGATCTCAGGCACCACCAGCGGCACATTCGCGTCCATGCGAAACGCGCTGCTGTTGTCCACTACCACGCACCCGCGCTTCACTGCCTCGGGGATCAATGCCAAAGACACCGACCCTCCCGCGCTGAAGATCGCAAGGTCCAACTCTCCAAACGCTTCAGGCGTTGCCTCCCTTATCGTAAAGCTTTCTCCGCCCACGGTTACTGTCTTCCCTGCCGAACGGCTAGAGGCCAGAAGCACAAGCTCCTGTGCCGGAAACGCGCGTTGGCGCAGCAGTGCAATCAGCTCTTGACCGACTGCTCCCGTTGCCCCCACTATGCCGACTTTGTAACTCATGGATAAGGTATCTTTTTTCTATGCGGAATTGCTTCGCGTCGCAGCTTCCCACAACGTGAAGCTGTCAGATAATGTCCTCCTTGTTTCGATAGGCGAGCAAAAATTATGGCATCTTCTCCGCGGCAACCTCCTCGCCTCCTACTCCGTCTCTACCAGCAAGCGCCCCCCCTCCTGCATTGCAGACTCCCTCGGCACCCCAAACGGCCTCCACTGCGTAGCCGATAAAATTGGCGGCGGCGCCCCCATCGGCATGGTCTTCCGCGCCCGCAAGCCCATCGGCAAATGCTACTGGGACCTCTCCGAAGAAGAAAACACCCCCAACCTCGTCACCACCCGCATCCTCCGCCTCAAAGGTCTCGAACCAGGCAAAAACTCAGGCCCAGGCTGCGACACCTTCGACCGCTTCGTCTACATCCACGGCACCAACCACGAAGACCGCATCGGCTCCCCCGACACCGCAGGCTGCATCGCCCTCCGCAATCAGGAAGTCATCACCCTATTCGACTCCACCCCCGAAGGCTCCCTCCTCTGGCTCGGCCT
>CAZHQD010000035.1:0-15688 GCA_964533835.1 uncultured Puniceicoccaceae bacterium
GTGAGCGTGATAGTGGATGGGGTGGCTTTAGGGGATGCCTTCGCCAATCCTGCACTTTTGCCGAATGTGAGTGAGGTAATCGTCTATAGAGGGCCTCAGCCCACTTTGTCGGGGCGAGCAGCGCCTGCCGGGACGATTATAATCAATTCGAGCGCCCCCAAGGATAAAGTAACGGCCTACGCTGAAGCCAACGTTTCTCGTTTTGACACACGCTCTTTGAGCGCAAACGTTTCTGTGCCAATCGTGCAAGAGAAGCTATGGATAACGGTTTCAGGAAGGCATGAGGAGAGCGACGGTTTTGTATACAATGATTTTCTGAAAGAAAAAACTGATTTCCGCGAAGGGCAAATGGGCTCCATCAAAATACTCTGGAAACCAGAGTCTTCATGGGAACTGGAAGCAGGGGCCTCTATGGAGGATTATGACGATGGCTCACAGCGAATCGTGCAAACGTTTAACCCATGGGCCACGGATTACAGCAATGTGCGTGGCGTCAGCCAGTCTGAGCGCAATAGTCAGTACCTCAGGGCGAGCAAGGAGTTTGATGCATTTACCGTGAAGGTAGTGTTGCCACGAAGCTACTGGGAACTGGATCCGTTTGTGATTGATTATGATTTTCAACCATACGATTCGGTGGTTTCCACACTCAGGCAAGAACAGGAGCAATACATACCAGAGCTAAAGTTGGAGTCTCCTGCGGAGAGTGATTCTATTGTGAGTTGGCGAGCGGGCATGAGCTATACCGACGCCAAGACAAAGGGCGCATTTTTGCGGACATTTGTATTTCCATTGGATGATGGGTCCATTTTTTCAGGATTCGAAGATACGAGCCATCAGATAGACGAGGAGGCCATAGCCGCCTACAGTGAAGTAACTGTGGCTGTTCTTGAGAATCTAAAGCTTACGGGTGGGCTTCGGCTCGACGCATTTAGCAAGACATTGCATAGAGAGAAGACTACGCAGTTTGGCCCAGAGCCCTCTATTGACTTGAAGAAGAGCGATGACCGCTTCTCGCCCGTCTTGGCGGCGCAATGGGAAGCCACAGAGCAGCTTAGTTTTAGTGCGAGGTATGCGCATAGTATGCAGCCAGGAGGGTTTTCTGCCTACACGAGCAGGACGACCGATGCGGTGTTTGATTCTGAGCGAGTGCGTGCCTACGAGATAGGTGTTTCGATCAATGCCATACCTGACAAGTTCAGAATGAGCCTATCGGTCTTTCATTATGACTTGAGAAATTATCAAGTGGAGCGGAGCTTCTCTGCAGCTGATTATCTGGTGGTCAATGCGCCTGAGGCGTTTTCACGGGGTATAGAATTTGAGATGGAGGCAAAGCCATTCTCGGGGATGCAGCTAGGCGCGAGCTTGGGGTACCTGAAGACAGAGTTTGAAACCTACGTGGATCCCTTTACGGGCGTGGACTTTAGCGGCAACCGCTTTCCTTATGCCCCGGAAATGACTTTTGCACTGAGGGCCAAGTATAAAGTGCCCGAAGGGCTACTGAAAGGTGTGTTTGCGAGCGCAGTCCTACGCTACACCGGGGCCACATTCTACGATGAACAAGAGACGGCTGCGTTTGAAGCTGAGGCGTATCGCTTAATTGACGCTCGCCTAGGTTACGAACAAGAGCAGTGGGGTATTTACCTTTATGTTGAGAATCTTCTCAATGAGGAATACTACACTTATATCTTGCCTGAGCTAGTGGCAGGCGTGCCAGGCGAGCCACGCATGGTCGGGGTGGGCGCTTACTATCGCTATTAATCGCCGATAGGAGAATTCTCGCCCAGGTATTTTTTGACGGTGCGGCGGTCAAGATTGAGGCGACGTGCGGTTTCCTCGATTTGGCCACATTCCTTAAAGACGGCCTGAGTGTAGGCGCTTAGAAGAGTGGTAGCCGTCCAATTTTTTATTGAAAGGGATTTGAGCGCCTCCTCCACCGACTGTGGCTGACTGAGGCTCGTGCGTTCTGCCTGAGGCGGAGGGCACTCGCCATGCACCAAGATGTTGCGCACACATTGCTCCAACTCGCGGAAATTCCCTGGCCATGAGTAGTCTGAAGCGTAAGAGCGGGTAATTTTCTCGACGGCTTCACTAGCCAGCAAATCAGCCTCCGTATCGCCTGCCACATTTATACAGATATGGCGGACAAGAAAAGGCAGCTCTGATGGCTGTTCAGAAAGAATTGCGTGAAGGGGGACAGTCTCAAGTCTGTCGGCACAGAGGCGAAAAAAAAGGTCTTCACGGAAAGCGCCTGACTGCATGGCAACGGAGAGATCGCGATTGGTGGCGGCGATGGTTTTACCAAGAAACTTGCGAGGTTCGGTTTCACCGAGTCTCTGGAATTGGCGTGTTTGGAGGACGCGGAGGAGCTTTACCTGAATTTCAGGAGCAGCCTCGCCTATTTCGTCCAGAAATACTGAGCCATGTTGGCCACAAGTTTCAAAATAGCCGCGGTGATCCGTAAGCGCGCCTGTGAAGGCGCCTTTGCGGTGACCAAAGAGCTCACTTTCTATGAGTGTGGGAGAAAGAGCGGCAAGGTGCAGAGGAAAGAAGTGAGCGGTATGGCTCGCGGTAAAGCTCTGCGTAGATTCGTCAAACGGAATAAATTGAGACCAACCGATGGCGCGGGCGATAAGCTCCTTCCCTGTGCCTGAGGGGCCAGTGATGAGCGTGGCAATATCGGCCATTCGGGAGTGGAGCCCTCTTTGGTAGCGGGCAAGATTATGCGTAAAAATACTGTTCCATACTCTGGCACGGAGCGCTTTGGCAGGTGAAGAAGCGCCGATGATGTAGGTAAAAATATTTAGGAAGGCGCGGCGAACTTGATAAAAGAAAGCAAGTGTGTCTGCCGCGCGCAGATGGGGAAATCCAGCAGTAATGAGGGGCCCAAAAAGGTCTTCAGCCTCGGTTTTGAATTTCGACCAGAAGCGGGCTCGAGGGCGGATTTCTCCAGTATGTGTAAGCTCCGCCTTGATGAGGGAGTCGAGTTCTTTGATGTAGCGATGAAAAAGCCAAAAAAGGCCAAAAGCGGCGTAGGTGGCAAGGGTAGGGGAGTTGGCTTCGCGAATAGCTTGCAGAAGGCGTTTGCGGAGGTCGGGCAGAAGGCGCTCGGAACGCTCAAGAATGGCAGCGACATTCGGATCGCGGTCGGTACTGTAGGGGTCGAGATTCCAGGCTAGAGGGCGTTTGGTGTAGGCATCTCCCAGTGCTTGCTGCTCCAGATCCAGGCGTGCGGGGGTGAAAGGATTCTCGTAGGCCATGGCAGCCACAGCCTGAATAAATATACGGTCTGAAGTAGCCATGCGGAAAGGAAGAAAGGCTTGAAAGAGTCAGCAGAGCTATTTTTCCATGCGGAAAGGAGCTGCTACCTGTATGGCAACGCCACCTGGAGGTGGCTGCACACGGCCAACCATGCGGAGGGCTTGCAGGATGCTTTGGTCGAAGACGGAGTTGCCCGAACTTTTCTCGACACGAATTTTTGTAATTGTGCCATTGGCAGTAACCTCGAAGGCCACACGTGCTTCTATGCCCTCAACAGCAGTTTCGGGGCGTTCCCAGACTGCATCTATGCGAAGATAAACAGCGGATTTCCAGCGGTCAAAATCAGTGGCGCTGACACCACCAGGACCCGCGCCACCCGCGCCACCGCCACCGCCCGAAATTCTCATGCGGGATAAATCCCCCGTGATACCGCTGACGTCTATCTTAGGAACATTGACAGGCTTGCTGCTGCCTGCGGTTTTGTTGGTCTGTTTACTATTGGAAGTTGAGCCGTGTTTCTTTTGGAAGTCGGAGAAGGAAACTGTTTGAGGCGCTGCTGCCGCAGCAGGGGTGGGGCTTTTTTGAGGGGATGGGGCGGCTTGCTTGGGGGCTTCTTTTTTGGTTGCCTGAGCCTGAGAAGGTTTAGGTGTTGGGGTGGGCGCAGGCGCTTGAGTGGGCTGTTCCGGAGCCTGTTTTGGGGCAATTTTTGGGATTTCTGGGACAGAACCGAAGTCGGGCAAAGCCATGCTCTGTTCGCGAATGCGCTCTGGGCTAGGGGGGCCGGGAGCTTTCGGGAGATTTTTTGGTCCTGGGCGGTCTTCGCTGGGAACCACGATTTCGAAGTAGTGTTTTTGCTCCGGGGGCGCTTTGAGGTTGGACGCGGCCATCCCCAGAAATAACCCAGCGAAAATGACGCCGTGAAGTATTCCAGAATAGATGAAGGCCTTTCGTTCCCGTGGCTGCATGATTTACCTTGTTAACAAGATGATTGACTTTGCGATTGTTGACAATCGAATTTAGGAAAGAGTTGCGAAAAGGTGAAGGAGCATGATTTTTTCTTTCTTGCGGGTGTGCGGCGTGTGGGCGTTTATTGAGGGACTCACTCTCTTTATCCCTACTATGAAACGCTCTGAAATCAATCTCGCTTACAGGCAAGCGAAAGAATGCTTCGCCAACAATGGATGGAAGCTACCGCCCAACGCGCGATGGGACATCACGGACTTCGGGCTGGGAAGATTTCGGGAATATGGGCTCGTGCTAATCAATTTGGCAGAGGAGGCGGAGTACTGCGAAAAGCTAATGTGGGCCGCTGAAAATCAGAAGACGCCGCTGCATACTCACAAGAAGAAAAAGGAGGATATAATTGCAAGAAACGGCAAGCTAGCGCTTAGGCTTTGGCCGAATCACCCATCGGAGTGCAGAGCCGGAGAAACTTTTCCAGTAAGGGTTTGCGGGGAGGAACGCATACTCAAAGCGGGAGAGGAACTGATACTACAACCAGGAGAACGGGTGACACTTGTGCCAGGTGTCTATCATGAGTTTTGGCCGAAGGACGGAGCTACTGTAATCGGTGAAGTATCGACAGCAAATGACGACCTGAACGACAATTTTTTCGTAGATGATTCTATAGGTCGTTATCCTGGAATAGAGGAAAATGAGGCTGCGGAGGTGCGGTTAATCAGTGAAACCCTTAAGAGCTAAACCTATGAGAAATGGCGTAATCGTAGGGGGGAACTGGTTGCTGGACTTTGTTAAGATTATTGATGAGTGGCCAGAGCAAGACGCGCTGGCGAGCATACTTAGCCAGAGTGTGGGCAATGGTGGCGGGCCCTACAATCTGGCTAAGGACTTGCGAAGAATGGGGGCAGCATATCCCATAGAGGCGATTGGAATGCTAGGGAGCGATGCCAATGGGGATGCGATTGAGGAGGATTTGCAGGCAAATAAAATCGCCACCCATCAACTAAGGCGGACCAAGGAGAGAGCCACTTCATACACGGACGTGATGACTGTCGCCAAAACAGGCAGAAGGACATTCTTTCACAATAAAGGGAGCAATTCTCTTCTGAAGGAAGAGCATTTCGACTTTTCCGATACGCAGGCGCGTCTCTTTTACCTTGGCTATCTCTTACTGCTAGATGGGTTAGAAGAGAGATCCAATCGAGTAAATGGTTATACGGCTGTTTTGAGGAAGGCCAGAGAAGCAGGGCTAAAAACGGTGGCCGATATGGTGAGCGCACCGCACCCACAAGCAAGAGAGATTGTGCAAGAGGCATTACCCGAGATTGATTATCTTTGCATTAATGAGCTGGAGGCCTCCAATGCGACAGGAGTGAAGATTCCCGCAGAAAGCGGGAAAGAGCAAAGCGATGCGCTACTCTGCGCGGCCAAACAATTGCTGGGAAGTGGAGTGCGCGAAGCAGTAGTGATTCATTTGCCCAAGGGAAGCCTGGCAGTAACAAAAACAGGGGAATGTTTCAGGCAGGGATCGACGCTATTGCCCAAGGAGCGGATCGCAGGGACGGTGGGGGCAGGAGATGCCTTTGCCGCAGGCGTTGTGCACGGGCTGCATGAGGGCAAAGACTGGGCTGAAACGCTCAAGCTGGGGGTATGTATCGCTGCGAGTTGCCTATTGCACCCAACCGCTTCTTACGGCGTACTACCGCTGGAAGAGGCGCTTGCCCTTGGCAAAGAATACGGCTTTCGTGAGTTTTGAAGCATGATATTGGCCATAGAAAGTTCCTGTGATGAATCAGCAGTAGCCCTTTTTGATAAAAATGTGGGTCTAACGGCAGAATACGTACATACGCAGATTGAGCTGCACAGAGCTTATGGCGGGGTAGTGCCTGATCTTGCGAGCCGCGAGCATTTACAGAATTTCCCTGTTTTGCTGGATGCCATTATAAAGGCAATGGGGGATGGGAAGCCTGATGCGATTGCCGTAACACATGGGCCCGGGCTGGCAGGGTGTCTTGCGCTAGGCATCGCATTGGCCAAGGCGCTTGGGCTTTACTGGGGTATTCCCATCTACGGAGTGAATCACCTGAGAGGTCACGCATGGTCTGTTTTTATCGACGAGCACAGAGCTGCGCCTGCGGAATTCGAGAGACGAATCAACACGCTATTGCCTCACCTGGGGCTGATTGTATCCGGTGGCAACACGCTATTGTTTGAGATAGATGAGCAAAAAGTCATACGCATATTGGCACAATCCGTGGATGACGCTGCAGGAGAGGCCTTTGACAAGGGGGCAAAGCTGCTCGGTTTCCCGTATCCGGGTGGGCCATTGATAGAGAAAAATGCGGCAAATGGCAACGCGGGCGCCTATGATTTCCCTCGTGCCTTTCCGGGAAAGAACGAGCCGAAATTTAGCTTTTCCGGCCTGAAGACGAGCCTGCGCTATAAAATGCAAACGATGGATGATGCCACGCTACAGAGGGAATTGGCTCATTTGTGTGCCAGCTACCAGCAGGCGATTATCGATGCATTAATACGGAAGACTGCACAGTTTTTGCAGACGGGCAGCTACCGAAGCATGGGACTATCAGGCGGAGTCGCTAACAACAAGGCACTGCGTGCCGCATTTCAAGAGCTTGGAAAGAAAAACAATATACCATGCTTCATCGCGCAAATTCGCCACACGGGAGACAACGCCGGAATGATAGCATTTGCAGCCTACATGGAGGAAGAACAGCTTAAGAAAAAGACAGGAAATCTCACGCTGATGCCTAGCTTGCCGCTGACAAACTAGAGAGGCAAGGCGAGGCGGAAGGTAGTGCCCTGTGGGCCAGATTGAACAAGAGAGAGATCAGCTTGCATAGCCTGGGCTAGTTGTGCACAGATTGCCAAACCGATGCCGCCACCATTTGGCTTTGAGCTCTGGCGAGGCGCAAAGGGCTTTTCTCGCATGAATTCCGGAAGGCCTGGGCCAGAGTCGGCAACTTCAATGGTAATTCTGTCGTTCGTTTGGGAAAAGGAAAGTGTGATGCAGCCATCGACAGGCGTGGCTTCGAGAGCGTTCTGGAGGAGATTATGTAGGATAAGGAGAGTGAGATTACCCCTACGACTATCAATCTCTTGGGAATCCGATTGAGCTAGAGTACGGAAGCGGATTCCCTTGAGCTTGGACTGATCGGAAATTTTTGCAGAGGCGATTTCAGCCAGATCTCTAACTGTAAATGAGAAGCGATCGCCGCTTTCCTCTTCCCGTAAAATGGAGACTACTTCATTGATGAGGGCTTGTGCCTTGGAGGCCGTGGCAAAAGCTTCTGCTGGGTCCTCGTTTGAGGCGAGATTCGATTTTTCTGAAAGGTAATCACTAAGACCAGCGAGAGGATTTTTTATGCCATGAATGAGGTGTGCGGCAATGGCACCGATGGCATTAAGCTTGGAGCGCATGAGGAGCTCGTGATTCGCTGCCAGGAGGGATTGCGAGCGCTCAGCCAGTAGACGATTTGCACGGTGTAGCTTGCGAAACGCCAAGACAAGGGAGACCGATACTACACTGCCGCCAATCAGGAAGAGGCTAAGGGCTTGACGAAAGAGGCGACTATCTAGCTCGTGGAGACGGTCTTGCACGCTTCGCCCATCCAGGATAAACTCAGCGTAACCAAGAGCGGTAGAGGAGCTGCGTTCGTGAAGGGGAACAGCAATGATTAGCAGAGGGCGTGGCTGGCCGTTTTGGTAAGGGAAATTTGGATTTACAAAAGTGCGGAGAGAGCCATTAGGCAGGAAGTAGCTGATTGGCTCAAGAGAGGTTAGTTTGACGAGAGATGCATGGTTAAGGGGGGAGGCATCGTAGCCTATCGGGACCTCATCGAAGAGGGAGCCATCCTGCCGATAAACGCGGAGGGCCAACACTCCCGGGAGCTCGACGGTAGAGAGAGCCGCAGCCAGGATATTGGCTTCCAGAAAGGCAGGGTCTTCATTGTTGCCAAAATCTTCCAGGGTATGCCCAAGTTGGGTAATGGCAACGGGGTAGAGGAGCGTGGCATCCGACTCTATGATTTGGCGTCGCAGGTCATCCCGAAAGTCCAAAGAAAAGTAAGAGATGACACCTGCGAAAATTAAGAGTGTAAGCCCTACTACCGACAAGCTTTGTACGGACAAGTTTGGTGGGCGCCCCATAAGCTGAAAGAGTAAGGGGTAGAGGCAAAAATACAATCCGAGAGATGACGGTTATTTGTAGAAGAGGCGGACCCAAGATGGGTCCGCCTCAGAGACTTACAAGATTAGGCGAGAGTTTTATTCGCCATCGCTTGGGCGAGTTTCTTCGGTGACGGCGTCTTTCAGGCCATCACGAATAGCCTTGCGATTTTCACGGATAGTTTCGTGCAGCTCTTTGTTTGCTTCACGGAAGGCATCCACAACGGCTTTCTTTTCCTCAGCGGTTGTGGCAGCGGCAAGGTCTTCGCGGAGTTGCTCGCGGTTGGCTTTCAGGGCGTCACGCGCAGCCTTGATGGCTTCGGCCTCGTCTTTGAGGTCTTCGGGAAGCTCAGGGCGATTGGCTTCTACGATTTCGCGGAGGTCTTCGCGGAGAGCCATGATTTCGGCGCGGTATTTTTCATTGATGGCTTGGACGGATTCGCGAGTGGCTTCTTCGCCAAGAGCGCGGATCTCTTCAATGCGCTGTTTTTCAAGTTCGGCGATCTGGCTGCGTACGGCCAGGATTTCCTCACGCACGGCGGGGTCCATACGGCCTAAGCCACGGTCACCCATAGGGGGGGCGTCAGGGCGCTGATTGGGGCGAGAATCTTCAGCTTGCAGGCCAGAGAAGGCCACAAGAGAGATGAGAAGGGAGGCGATGATATTTTGGATTTTCATGATGGTGTGTGTGATTGATAGTTGTACGTTCAGCTATTGTTTGAACTAACAGCATAGTTGCACACATCATGCCAGTGTTCTTAAAATGTCATAAATTACTTATCTGCAATAGGATACAGAATAGTAGTCATTTTAAAATGACCGCTTTAGTACAACGATTGGGAAATAGCACCCAACATACCCGAGGACTCATTGGGAAAATTTCCCTAAGCCAAGCAACTCCCGATCGCTCTTCTTAGTAGGAACTGCTCGCCACACTGGTAACGGAATCCAGCGCAGGGAAATTGTAGCTTCTCTCCGCTTCTGTTGTGATTTCCTTCCACATGGTCATACGAACACGTTTGTCAACAAGCTGCTCTTTAAGAGCCAGATCGTAGTGATACATATAGGATGTGGAGCCACCGTTAATTCTGATGGTGTAGGCCACGGCAGCGCCCGTGAAGTAGCCGGCATTACCGCCGCCATTAAGCGTCAGGTTGGCATTCGGAGCATAGATCACGCCCGTGATGCCACCGTTGCCACGCAGGGTAAAGGTTTGCCCTCCCTCTTCTTTGTCTGTCCCGTAGATACGGACGTTCTTTGCGTAACCCGATTTATTGACCACGCCGTCACTATTACCTCCTACGGCAAAATTGCCATCTACATACATTGTGAGGGAGGCATTTTCGCCGATGGTAATGCCACCTTTGATGTCAACATCACCCTTTACATGGATGATCGTTGGGCCGACGATATTCAGTGTATTGTTTGAGCCGACAGAGAGAGAGTTTAGGACATATTTGGTGGGAAATGCTTCCGTACCCAATGTGCCCATGGTATTGGCCAGGTAGAAGGAGAGTGCGCCCGCCATGCTTGGGACTTCGGGCATGGGGAAATCGGCTCGAAAGTCGAGCGCGATACGGGACTCGTCTATCTTTACATTGGAAGGAGTATCCTCGCCCCAGAGACGGCCATTTGGGCCGAAGTCGGGCATTTCTCCGCCAGTAGCAATAAAACCGAAGATGTTGGCGTTGCCGATGTTGACCGCATCCATTTCAACGCTGATAGAGCCGACAGAGCCGAGGGCTTGGGAAAGCCAATCATACCACTTACCATCTGGAGAGAGGCGGGAGTCAAATGCGTCCACTGTGAAGTTGTTGCCGTTGAGGACGATGGTCTTTCTGGCTACCAAGCCGTTGTCAAAAGGAGTCCTGCGCTGGAGGTCAATGCGAAGCTGGCGGCGGAGGGTTTTACCGTTAAGCGTTTCCGCGGTAGCATCAGTATAGAGGATGGGTTTGAGGGAGGCCCAATTTTCCACTCTTAGGCGGACAATGGTGGGTTTGTCCCCAACCTTAATTTCCTTAATAGTTCTTGTGTAGGAACCCGTGCTATCTAAAGACCAGTCGGACCACTTGTTATTGTTTATGGCACGAACGGCCTCTTCAGCGCCTGCTTCGGCAACGGACATTAAGCTATTGCGGAGAGCGGTTTCGTGAGCGCGCTTGAGCTCACCTGTAGTGAGGAGCAAGTAACTGCCACATACGCTGGATAAGACTATCATGAAAATGATAGCCGAGAGGAGTGCGGAACCGCGCTGCTTTGCGAAGGGGAGGGCCGAGTTCATGGAGATATAGGTTGAGGTTTGGTGTGTTTCTACTGGCCAATATAGCGGTTGCGAAGAGTGAATCGGGCGGAAATCAGGTAGTTTGTATTTTCGGTAGTAAGTACTTTGCGGACCATCTTGGCTTCCATCTGAACCTGCTTTATTTCGAGGGGCAGGGTGGACTCGGCGCCATTTATGTTGTAGTAGCGAATGATGACGTCTTCCACATCGCCGAGCAGCTTGCTGCGGACGCCATCCTCCATGCGGTAAAACTCTTTTTTGGATTTATCGAGACCGTAGGTGATAGTCTTTGAGGTAGTTGTGGTTACAGGGACTTTAAGATCGAAGCCGTTTACTTTAGGAGTATTTATCTCCTGCCCTTGGCGGATTTCACGGCCAAAATATTCGAGAGCACGACGGCTCTGCTGATTCATCTCGCTGTAATTACCGCTGCCAACTGCGCTTTTCATTAAGAAAACGACGCTGGATAAACAGGCTGCCAGCAATAGCCCCGTGAGGGCCGTGGCAATTAGGATTTCAGCGAGGGTGAAGCCGCGGTGTGAGCGGCCAGGCTTAGAAACTGCGGTAGTAGAAGTCATTGAGGCCTCCTTTGGTTATCCACGTGGTTGCGGTTTCAGACTGATCTTTGCCCCATAAACTTTTCCAAGACACCTCGATGGTAACTTCATATTGGTCTGCACCGCGGCCTGATATTGTGCGGAGACCTTGGAAGCGCTTGTTGTAATTGATGTCGAAGACTGCCTGTGGGGTAAATTTGACTGAAGTGGGAAGTGCCGAAAGATCTGTCCAGTTGTAAGAGCGCATGAGCTCCATTTCGGATTGGATAATCTGGCTGGCGCGGGTTCTGTCGCGGGCTTCTTGGAGGACTTTTGTGGATTGCTGAATGACCGCAAAAATAGAGCTGAACCCGATGCCAAGGATGAAAGTGGCAATAATTACCTCGACCAGCGTAATCCCTTTGCAACTATTTGGTTTGCGTTGTGGATTATTCCTTGAAATAGGGGTGGTAGTTTTAATAGGCATATTGTTTTCCTCTATATAAAGAGAATATGCCGCTAACTCAAAGGGTCAAAAGTATAGACAGAAACCAGAAATGAACCCCACAATAAGTAGAGCCATTATTCACTATTAGGCAGGGGACTCGATGGCACTGCCCGCAGAGGGGCTGTTGTTTGGTATTTGTGGAAGGAATCTATGGGTATAGCTCAAGGTAAATCTATAAATATCTTAATTAGAATAAGTTATGGATTCTGATTTTAGGTGAATCGCAGAAATAAGGCACATTTTGCGAATTTTTCCTTCATCATATTTTTACAACCAACTCCTTGAAAGCCAGTCCCTTAGGATATGGATCTTTTTAACGTTATTTATCTGAAGATTGAAATACCAACTATCCATAAAAAACGTAATTAAAAATTTCCTGTTTTGCTTGATTTGATGGAGGATGAGGATGCGTTATCCGATAAAAATCAGTAAAATTGACACACAATTGTAAGATTTTTGAAAAACCCGTTGACAAGAATGAAAAGCGTTTTTCTTATCAGCATCTTACATCAAAGCGTTACCCGCGAGATGATGTAGAACAATTACTCGTTCAACCATGACTAAGAAACAGTTCCGTGATACACGTCAACGCAACGCAATCAAGCGTGCCTTCGAAACAGCCGCTCGCCCCCTCGGCCCTAAAGAAGTGCTCGATTTGGCTGCAACTGAGGTGTCAAACCTCGGTATTGCAACTGTCTATCGAAACATCAAATCGATGGTACAGAAAGGCGAACTTCAGGTAGTCGACCTTCCAGGTCAGGCTCCTCGTTATCAACTACCGCAGGCTGGCAGCCAGCATCTTTTTATTGATGAAAAGACCAATGCGGTATTCACCATTGAGCCCGACATCGCAGGCTTCAGCCCCAAGCTGGCCGACGAATATCGCATGGCTCGATTCCAGATTATTTGCTACGGCGAAGTAGTGGGCAAGAAATTGCCCAAGAAGCTCAAGAGCAAATAAACATCCGTTAGAAAAGGCTTTAAAGACCTCGCCCTAAAATGGGGCGAGGTCTTTTATTTGAGTTTGCTAGCAGTGCCAAATTACACAGAAGTGAGAAGAGTATGCGTTCCGCAAACAGCGCCAAAGCCGAATACAGCCTTCAGATGGAAGGTGGGCAGATAGTGTGTGAATTAAGCGGGCGGTGGGCTGCGGGCGTTAAATTGCCTGCTGGCACCAAGGTGGCTGAGGAAGCATCGGCTATGGCTAAAGGCAAAGGTGATCAGCCAGGTATCGTATGCTTTAGCGCCAAGGGGCTTACTGAGTGGGATAGCGGATTGATAGCATTTTTGTTTCAGGCAGTAGGCCAACTGGAGGCAAAAGGCTATAAGGCTGACACCCAAAAGTTGCCTGAACAGGTGGTATCATTGCTTCATCTTGCCTTGGCGGTGCCTGAAAAAGAGGGCGCGCGGGGAGAAAAGGAAAGGCCTACGTTGTTCGAGAAAGTGGGTCGCTACGGCTTTCATTTCTGGGAAGAGGTTGTTACGGGAGTTACCTTCATCGGGGAATGTACCGTGGCATTATTTAGGCTGGCAACCGGCAAGGCGCGACTGCGCAAACGTGATTTCTGGCAGATTGTGCAGGAAGTAGGCGCAACCGCACTGCCGATAGTAGCGCTAATCAGCTTTCTGGTCGGGCTCATTATCGCGTTTCTCGGCGCGGTAGTACTGATTAAGTTTGGGGCAGACTACTACGTTTCCTATCTGGTGGGCTACGGGATGCTGCGCGAGATGGGCGCTGTGATGGCAGGTATCATCATGGCGGGACGCACGGGAGCCGCCTTTGCCGCGCAAATAGGCAGCATGAAGGTATCCGAAGAGCTAGACGCATTGGTCACCTTTGGGCTATCGCCAACGGAATTTTTAGTGATTCCACGCATCATCGCGCTTTCGCTGATGATGCCGTTGCTCACTGTGTATGCGGATGTGATTGGTATTTTGAGCGGAATGCTGGTTTCTGGGTTGATGCTGGATATACCGCCTGAGCAATTCTGGAACGGTCTGAACTATGCGGTGGGCGGCAAAGATTTTCTGCTTGGCGTATTCAAGGGGGGCGTGTTCGGAGTCATAATTGCGGCGAGCGGGTGCTTGCGTGGGATGCAGTGCGGCAACAGCGCAGATGCGGTTGGCATGGCAGCCACGTCGGCAGTGGTGACAGGCATTACAGGAATTATCTTTGCCAATGCGGTAATTGACTGGATCGCCGCGCTCTTCGGTTTCTAGAGTAAAATGCAGGCTTGCTTGTGCGAACGGAGCTAAATTTGCTAGGGATAGTTTTACACTAACTAACTCCCCTATGCGCTCTTCGATAATCCCCGGCTTTAAAAAAATCCTTCACGGCGGTGACTATAACCCAGATCAATGGCAGGCCTATCCCGACATACTTGAGGCGGATCGTCGGCTAAGGAAATCATCGGGTTGCAATACATTTGCGATAGGCATTTTTGCATGGACAAGTTACGAGTCAGTGGAGGGAAGGTACAACTTCGACTGGCTCGACCGCACGATGGGCGAGCTGGCAGAGGAGGGAAATAAGGCGATTTTGGCGACACCCAGCGCTGCCAAGCCCGCGTGGATGGCAAAGAAATACCCTGAAATTCGACGCGTGCTGCGAAACGGGCAACGTGAGGGATACACGAGCAGGCACAACTTTTGTTGGAGCTCTCCGATTTATCGGGAGAAAGTAACGGCTATAAATACAGAACTGGCGTCGCGCTACAAGGCACATCCCGCGCTGGCCATGTGGCATATATCGAATGAGTTGGCTGGCACCGAAGGGAATGGCGAGTGCCATTGCCCGCTTTGCCTAAAGCAGTGGCAAGAGTGGCTACACAATAAATATAAAACGATTGATGCGCTAAATGACGCCTGGTGGAGCCCTTTTTGGAGTCATCAATTCACGGATTGGGATGAAATCAATCCCGCAGATGCCACTCTGGACGGCATGATGCTCGACTGGGTACGCTTCGTGAATTGGCAGATACGGGATTGGTATGAGTTTGAGGCAAAGATAGTAAGAGCCATAACTCCCGAAATACCGATAACAACCAACTTCATGGGGGTGCATCCGCTCATTGATTACAGTAAGCTGGCGGAGTGTGTGGACATAGTGGCAGACGACCAATATCCGCGCTATGTTGATTCCAAGAGTTCGCTGATAAATGATGCGCAGGCTACTTCGTTTAAGCATGATCTTTATCGGAACTTTAAGCCGAATCGCCCGTTTTTCTTGATGGAAAGCTGCCCGGAGACGCCGCAGTGGGGCAAGTCTGTGCCGCTTAAGCACAGCAATCTCCACTACGCGGAGATGCTTCAGTCAATAGGGCATGGCGGAGAAGGGACGTGCTATTTCCAATGGCGCAAGGGCAGGGGAGGCATGGAGAAGTTTCACGGAGCGGTGGTGGATCACTCGGGCAGAGAAGACACGCGCACGTTTCAAACGGTTCAGAAACTGAGTGAGATGTATGAGAAAATTGGTGGAGTGATCGGCTCCGAAACCAAAGCAGAGGTGGCGCTTCTCTTTGAGTTTGAGAGTCGAGTGGGCTTAGCTTTCAGCAGTGGCATTTCCAATGGTATGATCGGTGCCGTGATGACTGCACAAGAGCACCATAGGCCATTTTGGAGCAACGGTATTCCTATCGACGTGATAGCCAGCACGCAGGATTTCAGCAGCTACAAGCTCGTAATCGCACCGCAGCTCTGGATGCTGCTACCCGGTGTGGCTGAGCGGCTGAAGGCATACGTAGAGAATGGCGGGTGCCTGGTAAGTACCTTCAATTCTGGGGTTGTGGATCAGTACAATCGCTGTCTTTTGGGAGGGGTGCCCGGAGATGGGTTGATGGACTTATTTGGAATTTGGAATGAAGAGACGGATGGCTTGGCTGAGATCGGACCTCGAAAAATAGCAACCTGCGAGGAATGGCTTTCGCAGTTACCAGCAGAGGATGCTGGCAGCGAATACGC
>CAZHQD010000035.1:15788-18678 GCA_964533835.1 uncultured Puniceicoccaceae bacterium
AACACGGAATACTGCTTCTTGCAGAATTTCACACGCCACGCCCACATAATACCATTGGGCAATCGGCGTGGAATAGATATGCTCAATGGCGCTGCTTGCGCAGAGTCTATCCAGCTTGAACCCCTTGGAGTGGCCGTATTGGCACTAGGCTAAATTTTGCTAAAGAAGGCCGAGTTCCATTTTGCCTTGCTCGGAAATCATCTCCTGATTCCAAGGCGGGTCCCAAACGATATTGACTTGGGCCTCGGAGACGCCAGCAACGCCCTCGACGCGGTATTTTGTATCCTGAGCAATCGCGGGTCCCATACCACAGCCCGGAGCTGTGAGCGTAATATCTATCTCCACACGGTATTTCTCGGGGTCGGCATCGGTTGGCTTTACTTCCATGCGGTAGACTAGACCAAGATCAACGATGTTGACGGGAATTTCGGGGTCGAAAACGGTGCGCATAGCCTCCCAGACGTCCTCTTCGTCTGGCGGGCCAGAGTGGTTGGCATCGGCATCGGCTTTTTTGATGGTGTTTTCCTCGCCAATAGCATCGGCATGCTCGCCAGAGATGCGAGCCATCCCACGATCCCACATTACAGTGAAGTTTCCGCCGAGGCGGTGAGTGATGGTGATAGTGCTGCCTTCGGGAATGATCACTGGATCGCCGTAAGGGACGGCGGTGGCGGGCACTTCTCTGGAAACCGTTCTAGTATCTGAGGTCATAAGGAGAAAGATAGCAGGGTAAGGACAGTTTGCCAAGCGGATGCTTTGCGGCTAATTAACAAAGGAACCAGCGGAACGGGGTGGTGTCTAACGCTAAAAAGAGAAAATTCCTAATATTTCAGCCTGTCTTTGCGTATATACCCAAGCCAGTAAACCTCTACTGAACCAAATATGACTCACAAAATCTTTGAAACGACGGGCGCAATTTTGGCGTTCTCTGCGGCTGCATTGAGCGCTGCGACAATTCCAGCGGACTACCGCCTGACTGCAGTGACTGTGTATGCTGATCGCGCCGTAGTAACACGCGAGGCCGAGGTGACTTTGCCACAAGGCGAGAGCGAGGTGGAGTTTGTCAATCTGCCAGCTAATATCAATGAAGCCAGCCTGCAGGCGGAGGCCTACGGCGCTAGTGGGCTCACACTCCTTGAGACACGGCTGAAGACGGTGTTTCGCAAGCTTCCTGCCAACGAGCGGCTGAATGAACTTCAGCTGCAACTTGCCACACTGGAGAAACAGGGCAAGGAACTGGACGACAGAGCACGATTGCTGGTCGAGAATCAGGCGTTTCTAAATAATATCCAGAAATACTACTTTAACACACCTTCACCAAAGAGTGGAACTGAGGCTGTGACTCCAGAGAGGTTATCGCCAGAGGAGTGGAGCAAGATATGGGCGTTTTACGAGCAGGGATATGCAGCTAGCCAGAAAGAAAGCCGTGCACTCACTGAGCAGCAGAGGGAGCTGCAAAAGGAAATGCAGGTGGTGCGCGATCAGATCAATAAGCTAACAGCTAATTCTGAGCGCAATACACGGAGCCTTTTTGTTCGCCTGAGTGGGCCATCTGGAAAAGCACGCTTGAATATAGCCTATGAGGTGTATGGAGCGAGCTGGTATCCCGCTTACGATGCACGACTTGGCACGGACAGAATGCTGGCGCTCAACTACTTTGGAGTGGTGAATCAGAGCACAGGCGAGGACTGGACTGATGTGGCACTGACTCTCTCTACGGCAAGGCCATCTCTCGGAGCGACGGTCCCCGAGCTTTACCCCTGGAGAGTGGAAGTGCAAGAGCCTGTGCTCTATCAGACGAAAGCGGTGCGGTCTGTGGCAGCGCCTGCGGCAATGGCAATGGAGGCCTATGCAGCGGGAGTGATGGACAACGAATTAAGGAGCGAAGTGGCCACCGCCACTGTGGAATCCGAAGCCACAAGCGCATCCTTTGTCGTGCCTGGGAAAATCACTGTAGCCAGTGATAATGAGCCTCGCAAGGTGGCCATCACTACGACTTCTCTGCCTGCTGTTCTTAACTACCAGAGCGTGCCCAAGCACAACGCTGTTGCGTTCCTGAGCGCTAAGATGAAGAACACCACGGATTTCCCCTTCTTGGCGGGAGAGGTGTCGACGTTTTTGGGTGGCCGCTTTGTGGCTACCGCACCGATGAAGACAGTCATGCCGAGCGAGGAGTTTGAGCTGCCACTGGGCGCAGATGAGGGCATCTCTGTAAAGCATCAACTGGTTAATCGCTTTAACGAGGATACTGGGCTCACCAATAAGAATCGGCGCATAACTTATGAGTATCTTATCACGATACAGAACAATAAGACGACGGCAGAGAAAATCACTTTCCGCGATCAGTATCCCATCTCAAGCAATGAAAAGATCGTGGTGAAGCTGCTTTCACCAGACGAGAAGAGCGCCACTCGCGAGGCAGATGGAAAGCTGGTTTGGACTTGGGACTTGAAGCCAGGTGAAAAACGGGAGGCGCGCCTGAAATTCAGCGTTGAATATCCCAAGGATATTTCCGTAGTGGGTATCTAGATTGTGCTAATTTTACCCAAAAAAATCGGAAGCGCAGCAGAGAATATGGCGTTGGACACGCTGCTGCTGGAAGCATTTCCCGAAGAAAATGAGGCGCGCTTCAGGCACTACGGCTGGAGCGCGCCTGCTTTTACTTTTGGTTACAGCCAGTCGTGGGCAGAGGTGAATGCACTGCTGCCGCAATCAATAGCAGAGGTAATTAGACGGCCATCGGGAGGCGGTGTGGTGGATCATCGCTATGACTGGACTTATGCGCTTGTGCTGCCAGCCGCTTCCAGCCGCCGATTGACCTCAAGTGAGCTTTACTGCCGCGTACACAAGGCGCTAGGCCTTGCGCTTGAGAAACAAGGGCAACCTTGGC
>CAZHQD010000035.1:18778-22480 GCA_964533835.1 uncultured Puniceicoccaceae bacterium
GAATACAGGGAGATGGCTGACCGCTATGCGTCTGCGGAGTGGAATCAAAAGCGATAGGGCGCAATATCCAGCCTTTTCAGGCGCCGCTAAATCAACTAGGGTGAGCCTCATACCACACGCAAACGCCATGACTACTGATAGCCAATCCGCCGCGCCCCTTGTAGGCGTGATAATGGGAAGCGCCTCCGACTATGAGTTGATGCAGTACTGTGTCGCCAAACTCACGGAGCTGGAGATTCCCTTTGAGAAGCGGATCGTGAGCGCCCACCGCACGCCCCATTTGGTGCATGAATATGCGGAGAGCGCAGAGCAGCGCGGAATAAAAGTGATCATTGCCGCGGCGGGTGGGGCAGCTCATTTGCCAGGAATGACTGCCGCACACACACAGCTTCCCGTAATAGGATGCCCGATGCCAGGCTGGTCGGTGGATGGCTTAGACTCTTTGCTTTCAATCGTCAATATGCCCGCAGGTATCCCAGTAATGACGATGGCCATTGGCAAAGCAGGGGCAGTCAATGCCGCTCTGTCAGCCACAGCCATTCTTGCGCTTAGCGATTCGGACATTCGCAAGCGGCTAGTAGCATTTAGACAGAAGCAAACCGAGGCCGTGCTGGCCACGAAGTTGCCCGACTAGCCTTCTTGTTTCGAGAGCGAATTTGCCGCCTTGATAAGCTCAAGAAACTCCGAGCGGGAGCCGTCGTCATCGGTTTGAGCGCTATCGCTTGCCCACTGGTAAACTTTGTCGAAGCTGGCGTCTCCCGCATGCGGGGAGTCTCGAAGGAGCATCCCAAACGCAGCCACTGAGGCAGCGAAACGGAAATCGCTGTCGGGTTTTCCCGTGCGGACGGCTCTTTCAGAAAGGACTTTTTCAATGAGTTTGCTTTCGTGGCCATCGGGCTCTTTGTAGCGAAGTTTTACAGTGAGAAATTCTCCGCTCTCTCTGGCAGCTTCGGCCAGCTCGGGCGCGGTTTGGTATTTCAGAGGATCGACGGCGGGCTTCTCTGCTTTTTCTCCTGCAGGGATAATTTCATAGAGGGCGGTCACTGTGTGTCCCGCGCCAATTTCGCCAGCGTCCTTGGTGTCGTCGTTGAAGTCTTCCTTGTTGAGCTGGCGATTTTCGTAGCCGATTAAGCGATAGGAAGCAACGTAGGCGGGGTTGAACTCGACTTGGATCTTTACGTCCTTGGCAATGGTTTGGAGGGTGCCCGAGATTTGCTGGCGGAAGACGCGGTGGGCTTCTTGACGAGAGTCGATGTAGGCGTAGTTGCCGTTGCCCTTGTTGGAAAGCTCTTCAAGCGTATCATCTTTGTAGTTGCCCATGCCAAAGCCGATAACGCTTAGGAACACGCCACTCTTTGCCTCCATTTCGATAAGGGATACCAGCTCAGAGCGATTGGTTATGCCGATATTGAAATCGCCATCCGTGCATAGAAAGACGCGGTTTGTGCCTTCTTTTTTGAAGTGCTTGCGGGCTAATTCGTAGGCGAGCTTGATTCCTGCGCTCCCTTGAGTGGAGCCACCCGCCTCCAGATTTTCCAATGCGTGGAGGATGGTCTCGCGATTGTCGGCAGTCGTGGAGGGGAGGGCGAGGCCAGCCTCTCCCGCATAGGTCACAATGGCCACGCGATCGCGCTTATCAAGCCGTTTGACGAGGTGAGCAAGCGCCTCTTGCACTAAGGGCAGCTTGTTTGGCTCATCCATGGAGCCACTGACGTCCACTAGGAAAACGAGGTTGCTGGCTGGCCGCTCTTCCCATGGGATTTCGTAGCCTTTGAGCGCAATGCGCACGAGCTTATGCTCGCGAGCCCAAGGCGCATCCATAGCATCGAGATGCACGGCGAAGGGTTCCAGCCGCGTGGTAGGCGGGGCGTAGTCATACTCGAAATAGTTGATCAGCTCCTCAATGCGGACAGCGCCCTTGGGCGGCAGCTCGTCGTATTCGATGTAATTCCGCACTTGCGAGTAGGCCGCCGTATCCACATCAATCGAGAAGGTGGAGAGCGCCTCGTCTTTGACTGAGCGAAAGGGGTTATCCACGATGGTATCGTGGCTGGTGGTATTGTGGGTGGGAACATAGTTTTCATTATTATAAACGTTTGATAATTCTGGAAATGTTACATTTATTGTCTGTGGGATATTACTAATTGTGACACCGATTCGGGAAGCAGCTTGTGCATAAGGATTAGTGTATGCTGTTTCGTCTGTGATTATATCCCATGTTGGAAGCAAAACAACGTCATCAACGGGAATAGTTGCTTGTTTTACGTCTACGGCAGGAGACGGTGGCTCAACCGTATCTTGGGATTGCTCTTCGTTTACTACTTCGATGGCTAGCGGGGTGTCTGTTATTTGAGCCACTTCAATGGGAGTAGATTGATCGTTAGAAGGAATTGGGGTTTGAGAAACAGAGGTAGGGACCCAATCTGGTAGAACCATTGGCTCTTCAACAGGCAGGCTATTGATGGTAGTAGCTTCGCTAGTTTCATCGACAATGCGTGCGTTTGCCACCATGCCGTGATTTCTCCGCTCCGCTGCTTCCTCGGCATCAATCAGCTCGATCTCCAAAGCGGCGGTCACGGTGGGGTCGCTCTTTGCGGTATTTGTGCTAACGGTTGCGACTTCTTGCAGTTCTTCGCCGTCTTTATTGAGCGCCAAGGAGTCTGTGGCTTGGCGGGGACTTGGAGAGACGAAAACGGTAATGGCCAGCGCGATGCACGCGGCAAGGGCGGTGGCAATCAGCACCAATTTGTGGCGACGGGCGGTGTGTGCCTTTTGAGCGGCGTCTTCGGGGGGGAGGCGAAAACGCACCACGTTTGGCGCTGTCGAGGTTGTGGCGGCGGCCTTGAGGTCTTTGGCGAAGCCTTCGGACAAAAGTGCATTGAGTGCACGGATTTCTTCGAGAGCTTCGCGGAGAGCAGCGTCTTCGGCGAGGCGTGCTTCGAGGGCGGCCTTTTCGGCGGGATCGTGAAGCTCGCCGTGGGCATAGGCCGTGAGGCGCGGGTCGTCTGGCGTAAAGGGCTGTGTGATATTATTCATAAAGGGATGGGTGCTGTGTTTGGCTAGTGGGGCGTTACACGGCTTTGGCTTGGCGCATTTTGTGGCGGAGGTTTTTTACGGCTTCATGCAGGAGGACGCCCACGGCGGTTACGGTGCGGCTTGTGATATGGGCTATCTCCTCGTAGCTAAGTCCATTTTGGTATTTGAGGCGGACTACTTCGCGTTGGGCAGGTGGGAGCATCTCCACACATTGGAGCAGGACGGCGCAAAGCTCGCCCGATTCCGCCTGGCGTTGAGGCGATGGGCCATCTGCCGATTTGGTTTGAAAATCCACTTCGTTGAGAGCGCTCATGCGACCCTCCTTCCTGCGTTCGTCGATGATACGGCTGCGACAGACGCGGAACAGCCAAGGAGCCAGATGGGATTCGATTTGAGCTTTCGGCGTTTTGACAAAGCGGAGAAAAGTTTCCTGTACGGCGTCTTGGGCACGCTCGTGGTCACGGCAAAGAGAGTAGGCATAGCGGAGTAGGGCGGGTTGCCATGCGGTAAAGGAATTGCGAATCCATTCGGCGTCTGGAGAATCGGGGTCATGGTTCATGCGAATTGAGGTTGACCGTGAGGTATTTAGGGTGTCAACGAGCGAGGTTAGAAATTATTAGGCACAATTTTTCTCTTGCCCCGAGTCAGCGGGATGCGTTTGGTCTT
>CAZHQD010000036.1:0-16264 GCA_964533835.1 uncultured Puniceicoccaceae bacterium
GCGGGCAATTCCGTAACCTATAAAGCAACTCCCAAACTTGGCACAATTCGAGCCCGTATATTGGTAAACGGTGTGCCAGTCGTTACCGGACTTCCTGGAAAAATAGTGAGCTACACTCTCACACCTGAGGCGAATGCGACCGTAGTGGCGCAATTTGCCTTTAGCTTCCCTAACTAACAACAACTGCCGCTTTTAGCACAGACCGCATCGGCATTTTGTCGGTGCGGTCTTTTTATTTTGAAGGTCTAGCTTACCCCCCACTTTTTAGATAATCCGAACAGCAGACCCGAAAAGAGCACAACAGAGAGAAAAATCCATAGAAATCCGTGGGAATCCGTTGCCTTCGAACCTGCATAGGCATAGCCAAATGCAATTGCGGCATTTGACGGCAAAATTGCCAATGAGAAGAGTTTCAAGTTGGCGCGTCCCAATCCTGCAACGAGGACCGATGCTTCTGCCAATACAGGAATTGGCCTGCATGTTACTAAAAAAAAGAATCCTAATTTTGAGTAAAGAAGCTCCATGCGAGCTTTCTCTTGCTCTCCGAGTAGTGCTCTAATGGCCCCCTGCCCTGCAAACGCACCCACTGCATAGGCCATGTAACAGCCGAGAGTCAGGCCTACAAAAGCGAAGATGCCACCCCACCAAAATCCGCAAACGCTCCCTAGTGCGGTATTGGCAATGCTTGAAGGTACAGGCAAAAAGACGTCGCTTGCCAAAAGTAAGCCAACCCAAAGCCCAAATAACCAGGGGCGCTCTTCGGCTCCCTCTTTAAGCCCTGAAAAAAAATCACCGAGACTGCCCTCAAAGAGGGCAAAAGGCACCAGAATAAGCCCCAGGAGAATAATCACGAATAAAGACCAGCGAACGACTGTATGCATGAGCTTAAATGTCTGTAGCATCAGTGCCATTGTGGTTTCAGCAAGGCAATTTACGCTAAGTATGCCGTGCAAGATGTTGTGAGCGACATAACAAGCAAAGTGCGGGTTAAAGAATTACACTTATTTAACAATTAAAGTTAGCTTATTTTACTGTCATAAAAACGCGCATGATAACCAATCAATCCAGGAAAATCGGGCACTTTCACTAGATTTCGTAGTCAATTGTTTGGAGTTAGTAAAAAACGCAGTTTGGCAAGAAAATAATCAAACTAAGTTGAATTAAAAAAAATTACGGTTATGCTCGCTATAACGTAGTTAAAATAAAACTGCGTAAACTCTGCCAAGTTCAACCTGAAACAACCCGTTAACTCATCACAACGATGCCCAAAAAAGAGAACAAAAACAAAGGAATCAGCCGCATTGATTCTGGAAGTACGCACGGCTGGTTCGTCCGTGGATACAAGAATGGAAAAACTTACTCCAAGTTATTCAGTGACTTGAAGTGTGGCGGCAAAAAGAAAGCCCAAGACATGGCCCGCGATTATCGCGACCAGTTGCTCGCCGAGCTCGCAGCAATACCCCAAGCGCCGCGCACTCGCAGGAGCAAAAAGGCAGCCTAGTCCGCTACTTATCCCATTCTTCGTCGTAAAGCCAAGATCGCAAGGTCTTGGCTTTACTCGTTTATAAATTATTCAAAGTGCTCTTTTGCGTGGAGTGCAGCGCCAATCATACCAGCCTTGTTTTTGAAATGGGCTGGGAGAACTTCTGTGCGCAATTCCAAATAATTCATGTACCTTTCGGGTTTTTTGGCACCACCGCCACCGATAATAAATAGTTCGGGCCAAAAAAGTGATTCAAGGTAGGTGAGGTATTGATTGAAGCGCCTCGACCATTGTTTCCAGGAAAGCCCTTTTGCTTTGCGGATTCTATCGGAGCAAATCTCTTCTGCTTCTTCCTTACCCTTCATGAGTATATGACCAAACTCCGTGTTTGGGACCAATACGCCATTCGAGAATAAAGCCGTGCCCAAGCCAGTCCCCACCGTGACCAGGATTACGACACCCTTTCTGCCCTGCCCTGCCCCTAAACGCGCTTCGGCCAATCCAGCGGCATCGCCGTCGTTTAGTGAAGCGGTTTTGCATCCAGTTCTTTTATGGATGAGGTTAGCGAGGTTTACGCCTATCCAGGAGTTATCGAGATTGGCGGCGGTGCAAATTACGTTGTCTCGGATTACTCCCGGGAAGCCACAACCGATAAGCCCTTTCCATTTAAAAGTGCGAGTGGCTTGGATTACCTGTTCCATTACCATTTCCGTGTTTGCCAGCTCCCCTGTAGGAAAGCGGAGTCGCTCAGATACGAGCTCCCCTGTATTAATATTAATAACTGCTGCTTTGAGACCAGACCCACCTATGTCTATACCTAGGACTTCCATGACGGTAATGTTGAAGATGATCAAATCATTTGCCAGCCTAAATCTTGGTCGCTCCTCAAAAGTATACAGTGCAGGACACGCTTAAATGCTAGGCATCTCGCCACCTTCTTAGCGCTTCATGCAGACCCAAAAGGTTTAAGTCTTGCTCCTCAAGAAGCCGTGCGCGGATTCGCTCAGGCAAAAACTTAGCTGTGCCACCCGTAGCGATAATACTAGAAGCTTGCCGATTGGAAGTGCGTAAAACCTCTTCCGTGAACAATAAAAGCCCATCTATCATGCCAGCAAAACCTGCGGCTGTACCTTGTTTCATTTGATCAATCGTATTTCGCCCCATGCCTGGAGGTGTAGAAAGGTCTGAAGCGTCTAGTTTTGGAAGTTGTGCCGTGCGTTGGTGCATGTAGTCGGTCATGATGCCTAGACCTGGGGCTATGAGCCCTCCCTCGTATCCACTGGAAGATACTAAATCACAGGTCACGGCGGTTCCCATATCCAAGACTATTGCCGGAAGCGGAAACCAACTTTGTGCTGCAATGGCAGAAGCCAATCTGTCTTGGCCGACTTTATCTGGCTCGTCCACATGGAGGGGCATACCGACACAAGTTTTCCATGTTAACTGGAAGATTTTTAGGCCGTGAGCCTCGCCCAGCTTTACGACAAGTGGCAAGACCTTGGGGACCACTGTGGAAAACGCCAAAAAATCCGCGCCATGATGCCTGGCTTTCGCAAGAACGGCGGGCAATCCATCTTCGATACGGCTTGTTTCCAGATCACCCCGCCAGACTACTTTCGGCTTTTCACCAGGGGTAAGCGCCCCCTCTACTAAGCCGTAGTGGCTCCCCGTGTTTCCAATGTCTAGGCAAATTGCAGCCATGCGACCGATTCCATACTTTAATTTCTTCGAATCAATCCCAAACGCCGATGCTGCCATGCCCAGACCAAGAGCAATGAAATGTTTTAACACAATGCACCATTGACTAGAGGTGCTTGTTCTCGTCATAAAACTGTAACCTACACAGATGCGGACAGTGTTTGTGAGGAAACACCACTTTAAGTCTCATTCCATTTCACGCACCCACCGCGACTACTGCTCATGCAAATTGGCGAAATGAAAATATTCTCTGGGTCAGCTCATCCGGCTCTTACAAAAGCCATCTGTGATGTCATTGGCATCAGCCCAGGCTTGGCCACGCTCAAGCGGTTTCCAGACGGAGAGATATTCGTCAAAATAGACGAAAACATCCGCGGGAAGGACGTATTTATCGTCCAGCCAACCTGCCCGCCTGCAAATGATCACCTGATGGAGCTTTTGATCATGATAGACGCGGCCAGACGTGCGTCAGCCCAGCGCATCACGGCAGTACTGCCGTTTTACGGGTATGCGCGTCAAGACCGCAAGGATCAACCCAGAGTGCCTATTACAGCAAAGCTGGTCGCCAATTTGCTCGTTACGGCAGGCGCCCACCGAGTCCTCACCATGGACTTGCACGCTCCGCAGATACAGGGCTTCTTTGATGTGCCAGTCGATCATCTCTATGCCAGCACGGTATTCTGCGATTACCTAAGAAAGTTTAAGGATAGCGTCATTATTTCTCCCGACGTAGGGGGGATAAAGATGGCCGCTGCCTATGCCGATATGCTTGGCACGCCATTTGGCTTTATTGCAAAACGCCGCACTGATGCCACGAATGTAGAAGCGCTCAATATTGTTGGCGAAGTAAAAGGCCGCTGTGTGCTACTGGTGGACGACCTCACTGAATCTGCAGGTACCCTACAAGCAGCAGCTCGTATGTGCCGTGAAAACGGCGCAACAGAGGTGCGCGCTGTAGTATCTCACGCAGTTCTCAACGAAAAAGGTTACGAGCGGCTTCGTACTGGCTTCCTGGACGAGTTAATCACAACTAACTCAAACCCAATAGACGCGCGCGGGCTTCCCATTACTGTGCTGAGCGTTGCTGGTTTGCTGGGTGAGGCCATCCTCAGAATTTCGAACCACCAAAGCGTAACGAGTCTCTTCAAGATAAAAGGACTCTAGGCGCCTGAGTGCTCGACAGCGCGAGGCTTCTCCTGTTTGCAGGTCGTGACTTTACTGCATGCAGCAATTTCCATGCTAAAATTGCAAATACGCTTGCCAGCGCTCTGATCCCGTAGTGAAATAGGCATGAATCCTTACTGTTTATGGACATGCCTGAATTATCCTCACTGGTCGGGTATGAGCTTGTGCAGCCCATTGCTGAAGGCGGCATGGGAGTGGTTTATGAAGCTTGCCAAAAAGGGGTCGATCATTTTCGCAAAACAGTAGCCATAAAGGTTATTCGGGAGGAGTATTCCGCAATACCTGAATTTCGCAGTAATTTCGTAGGGGAAGCGCGTCTGGTAGCTGACTTGATACATACCAACATTGTGCAGACTTATCACTTGGGCGCTTTTGGGACCCAGTACTACATGGTGATGGAGTATGTAAAAGGAGTTAATCTTGAGGAGTTTAACTACCAGCACCGTTTACTTGGGCGCACTGTTCCCGCAGACGTAGCCGTGTTTATCGTGTCGAGAGTCTGCCGTGGGCTTGCATACGCTCACGCCAAACGAGATCGCCACAATAACTTGCTTGGTATCGTCCACCGCGATGTAAATCCCCGCAATATCATGCTTGCTTACGAAGGTGATGTAAAGCTAACGGACTTCGGGATCGCCAAAGCTTTAAACCTCATGTACAACGAGGAGGGCGAGGTAATCGCAGGCAAGGATGAATACCTTTCTCCAGAGCAAGCACGCCGTGAAATAACAGACGCCAGGGCCGATCTTTTCTGCTGTGGCATCGTGTTAAGCGAACTGCTTCTAGGGTATAATATCTTTGAAACAGACGACCCCGTCCAAACCCGCACAAACATACTCCACTTACCAATCCCTGACTTCAGGCAACTGAGACCCGATATTGACGAGCCCCTAAATGGCATACTCCACAAAGCGCTGACTCGCCCAAGAGAGCGCAGATTCCAAACGGCAGATGAAATGATGCTCGCACTGGAGCTCTATCTCTACTCCGACGGTTACGGCCCAACCAACGAAAAGCTTGCCGACTATCTCGCCAATCTCTTTCGAGATGGCAAGGCATGGCACCAGTCCCCCAGTAACATAACAAGCGATACATCCGGGCTAGCAGACACAGGAAGTAGAAGATAACCGACATGGCATCACAGGGTTTACAACAAGTACAAAAACAGGCGCAAACACTCATCCTTGCGCCACAACTGCGTCAGTCGCTAAAGATACTGCAAGTATCCACTCTTGAACTCAGGAACGTAATTCTGGAAGAGCTTCAAGCGAATCCAGCGCTGGAAGAATTGCCGATGGATGGAATCAGCATTGAAGCGCCTACAGCAAGCACAGAAAACGATTCTGAAGATGCAGATGCTCCCGACACTATCGACTCACAAGATTCACCAGTAGAAACGCATCAGTCTGATCCTGATCGCGAAGAGCTACACCTTGGGGAAGATTATAACGCGCTTCAGCGGCTCAACGAAGATCTCCGTGAGCTTTATGCAGAAGAGAATGCAAGCCATTCTTGGACGAGTGATGACGAGGAGAGGCGTCAGCATTTTTTTGATTCGCTAACCACGGAGACCTCACTTCAAGAACACCTCATCAGGCAAGCACAACTAGGCGAAGCAAATGATGAGGTAATGGCTGCCCTGGAATACCTTGTGGGAAGTCTTGATGACAGCGGCTTTCTCCCTACCCCACTCTCAGATCTGGCTCTCATGAGCGGGCTACCGCTCAAGGACTTACAGGAAGCACATCGTATCCTAAAGACACTGGAACCTGCAGGGATTGGCGCGGCCAACATACAGGAGTGCCTCCTGATACAGCTAAATGCGAAGGGTGATGGTAAATCACTGGCCTCCGCAATCATACGCGATCATTACCCTCTTTTGCTCAGGCGGCGCATTCCGGAAATTGCGCGCAAGCTGTCTATTTCTACAGATGAAGTGCAAGATATTCTGGAAGAAATTGCAGCCCTTGATCCTGCCCCAGGACGCAAATTCGCCGACGATAACAACCGTGTTGTCATACCCGATGTCTATGTAGAACAGGATGAATCGGGCGAGTGGCTTATAACCCTGAACAATGACTATATTCCACGCCTTCGGCTATCTAGCACCTATAAAGAGTTGTTGGCCAAAGGGAAACTCACCGCCAAAGAACGCGAATATATTCAGGAAAAATTTCGTTCAGGAAAATTTCTAATCAATAGTATCGAACAGCGCCAACAAACAATTGAGCGTATCACGCGGTCTTTGCTTAAATTTCAGCAGGGCTTTTTTAATGAGGGGGTATCCAAGCTCAAGCCGCTCACTATGAACATTGTGGCGCAAGATGTAGGTGTGCACGAAACGACTGTTTCACGCGCAATAGCCAACAAATTTATCAGCACGCCGCATGGCCTCTTTGAGTTCAAATACTTCTTTACACCTGGCTACACCAGCGAAGAGGGGCAGACTGTCTCCAATACCACTGTAAAAGACGATATCGCCCGTATTATTGGCGAAGAGAACCCGGCACACCCGTTGTCAGACCAAGAAGTAGTAGGTATACTGGCAGAACGTGGCATAAAAATAGCCCGTCGCACTGTAGCAAAGTATCGCGAGGAATTGGGCATACTGCCCACACACCTACGCAGAAGGTATGATTAGACGGATTTGGCAATAATTAGCGTTTGTAAGCATTCCTCATTGTAAAATTGCTTTCTTTGAGTCCTCCTCTTTACTGGTAAGGGAATGACCGAACATGATCCCATTTGGAGTGCCTTAAAGCATGATGCACAAGCGACTGCCCAGCGAGAACCTGTATTGGCAGAGCTACTGCATATCTCAATACTTGATCGTGCCACTCTGGAAGAAGCGTTGGCACATCGGTTACCGAGAAAGTTTAGGCACCATGCAGTATCTGAGGAATTTCTAAGAGATCTTTTTTTGGAAATCTTCCAAGCAGATCCTTATTTGGGGCAGCAAGTCAGGCGCGATTTGCTGGCTGTCAAGGAGCGTGATCCCGCCTGCAAGACTTACTTGAATCCCTTTTTGTATTTTAAGGGATTTCAAGCGCTTTCGGGCTACCGTATGGCTCACTGGCTTTGGAGAAATGGGCGAACTGAACTCGCGCAATACCTACAAAGCATCATCTCAGAAGCACTCGGCGTTGATATTCATCCTGCTGCACGCATAGGCAGTGGCATACTGCTGGATCATGCCACGAGTATTGTAGTGGGAGAAACGGCGGTGATTGAGGATGATGTCTCTATCTTGCACGAAGTAACCTTAGGAGGAACGGGCAAAGAAACAGGTGATCGGCACCCCAAGGTACGTCGAGGTGTATTGATTGGGGCGGGAGCCAAGTTACTTGGCAACATTGAGATAGGAGAATGCGCCAAGATCGGCGCAGGTAGCGTAGTCTTGCAGAGCGTGCCTGCTCATATGACGGCTGCAGGGGTGCCAGCAAAGATAGTTGGCGCTGTGCGTGGCAATTCTCCTTCGCTCGCGATGGATCACTCCATCTAGACATTCCTGATTTAGATGAATGCTCTCGAACAGCTCCTCGTAGAGCGCATTAGGGATTCGGGGCCCATATCCTACGAAGTCTTTACGCGCGAAGCGCTCTACCATCCGCTCTATGGCTATTATTGCCAGAAGCGGGCGCGTGTTGGAAAAGCTTCTGGCACTGACTTCTACACCGCAGGCCACTTCTCACCCGTACTATCGGCTTTGGTTACTAAGGCGGTTGAGACCTTATCGGCCAACATTCCTCTTGAGAGCCTGCATTTGGTGGAAATAGGAGCTGAGCCTGAAGGCGGCATAATGCGGCATGCTGCCCATCACTTTGCCAGCAGCCACACTATCCGCGTAGGGGACTCTTTATCCATACCCAGTCCAGCGTTTGTATTTTCCAATGAATTGCTGGATGCACAACCATTTGGTCGCTTTATATTCACGCACGATGGGTGGCGCGAATTGGGCGTTACGGTGGTAAGTGGAAAACTATCACCAGTTCAGCTTCAAGTTATCACTCCGCTTTGTGAAAAGTTAAATCAAATCTGCCCAGTCCAATCTACGGGTTACATACTTGATTATCCAATTGGAGCGGAACAGTTGCTCTCAAGAATCGCCGAGATTCCGTGGAAAGGTGTTTTGGTGTTCCTCGATTATGGGCACGATATACAGGATCTCTTGCAGAATTATCCTGAGGGAACTGCACGGGCTTACTTTCAACACAGGCAGCATAGCAATCTGCTTGATTCACCAGGTGAGCAGGACCTTACTTGTCATGTCCACTGGGATGTTTTGGAAAAGATACTGGCCAACGAGGGTTTTCATCAAATCGAGACCACCAGGCAGGAGGCCTTTTTTATGGCTTATGCAGCCGATGCCTTCCCTCCCCTTTTGAAAAGCCCCCAACTAGCCAATCAGTTGAGAGAGCTGCTGCATCCCGCCTACTTTGGAACTAAATTTCAGGCCCTCTGCGCCATACGCACCTAACCCATCAAATTATGCAAGAATTTACTGCAACCCTCATAACACAGTCCCCCAGATGTCAGCTCGGAGAAGGTCCTCTATGGGATCACCGAACAGGAACGCTCCACTGGATAGACATCGTAGGCAAAGCGATCCATCAGCTCACTCCTACCGGGGGTATCCAGTCTCAGCCATTGGACAAGATGGTGGGCTTCATCGCATTGACGCCCGATCCCACAAGGCTGATCGCGGGCCTCCAAGACGGCATTGCCCTGATTAAAATTGGGCAGGGTGTTGAGCGGTACCTTTGCCGGCCTGAAGCTGAGTCTAGTGGTAATCGTTTTAATGATGGAAAGACGGACCCGTATGGCCGTATCTATGCGGGGACAATGCCACTTTCCGGCGGAGGCCCACAAGGCACTCTTTACCGAATAGACCCAAATCTTTCCACTCATCCCCAGCTTACTGGTCTACGTTGTTCGAACGGCCTGGCATTTAGCAACGACCACCGAACGCTCTATTACATAGACACACCTACCCGCACAATAGATGCATTGGACTACGATCTAAAAACTGGAGTTCTCTCAAATCGACGCTCCGTGATCGATTTAACTGCACACAAAGGGATGCCCGATGGCATGTGCATTGATGCGGAGGGGCAGCTCTGGGTAGGATTATGGGCAGGGCACGGAGTTGCACGTTTCAATCCCACAAGCGGGCAGCAAACAGCCTTTATTCCAGTTCCCGCGCCGAATGTCACCTGTTGTGCTTTTGGTGGTCCTGACCTCAAAACCCTTTACATCACTACTGCAGGCTCTAATCCGACAGACTATCCGCTATCTGGGCACCTTTTTTCTGCCCAGTTGAATGTAACGGGAATCGAGTCGGTGCCATTTAAGTTTGAGGATAACTAAAAACTGCAAAATACGAAGAAACTAACGATTTATAAATTCTTTTAATGAATACCGAAGTCGATCCTTGCGCTGCCCGCATTCTATCACGATTTTTCCGTTTTTTGCTTGCCATCCAGAGCGTCGTCGGTTCCTAAAAAAATGGCATTAATAACGTGCGTTATTTCAGCCAAAAATAGCCTCAAGGGAAAAATATTTTTGGGCAAAATTATAGGTAATAGCCCTTAAATGTAACACTTTTGTTACAATAGAAGCCGTTCTTAATAATCCACAACATTGCATTTTTGCGCTACTTTGAGGGGTTTTGTTGTATTAATCGTTAGACACGGCATTGTGACAAATTAGTTGCTCACAGCCTATGTGAATAACTTGTGGAAAAGTTCCTCTTGAAAACCCACGCAGAAGCTAAGTTACTTATCCCCTCACAAGCTGCTCTTGTCGACTGAACACTACTCGCCGCAAACAAATACGCACTGCCATGCGCCGCCACTGCTTCAGTAATAATTTTGCAACTCATTATAATATAGCAACTTATATAACCATTTTTATTGTCCGTGCCTCCACGGTAGCCCTTCGTACACCCGAGGTGCATCTGGATTTGGCACAGTAAATTCTCCCAAAACAACTCCGTAAATTTTCCGTAATTTTCGCTAATTTCCATTGTGAATAGAACTTCTAAAATCGCTTTCTCATGCCAAACACCGTTGTAACAGAAAATCTATGGTCTGCCGTTAAAACGGAGTTCCGCAAGCGTTTCCCGCAAGAACTCTTCGACACATGGTTCGCCCCTGTAGTCAGCCGAGAAGAGAACGATGGCTCAATGGTGCTAATCGCGCCCAATGCATTTGCAGCTATCTGGCTGGAAGACAATTACATAGACCTCATTCGCGAAGAAGCGGCACGCCAAAGTGACAGGATAATCGAGGTATCAATCGAGATAGAGGAAGAGAAAGGCTCGGAAGCCCCTGCACCACGCGCAACGCTACCTGAGCCTGTGCGTCCTGCTGCCCGAATGCAGTCAACAGGAGAACGCCAGCGCCATCCAAATCTAAATCCACGAAACACCTTCGAAAACTTTATTGTGGGATCAAGTAATGAGCTGGCCCATGCGGCAAGTCTTGCCGTAGGTAGCGCTCCCGGAAAATCCTACAATCCCCTCTTTCTCTACGGGGACACTGGGTTGGGCAAAACTCACCTCATGCACGCCATTTCGCATGCCATTCTAAAGCGCGATCCTGATGCCCGTGTACACTATGTGTCCTGCGAGCAATTCACCAATGATTTTATGCATGCTATCCAGGAGAACAGTCTCCTGAAGTTTCGTCGCAAATACCGCGACGTGGACATCCTGCTTATTGATGATATCCAATTTCTTGAGCGCAAGGAGCGCACACAGGAAGAGTTTTTCCATACGTTCAACGAGCTTTTTGAGTCTGGTCGGCAAATTTGCCTTTCAAGCGACCGCCCGGCTAATGAGATTCCTAAGCTGGAGGCCCGCCTAGTCTCCCGTTTCCAGTGGGGCATGGTAACTGATATCCAAGCGCCCGATCTGGAAACACGCACCGCTATCTTGAGGAAAAAAGCCATCGCGCTCAATTTCACTATTCCGAACGATATTCTCACCTTTCTTGCCCAGCGCATTACGAAAAATGTGCGCCGCATGGAAGGAGCCCTTATTAAAGTCGCTTCGGCTTCCACGCTTACGAAGCGCACGCTGGACCTTTCCGCTGTGGAGCGTCTAATTCACGATATTCTGCAAGAGGAGGAAGCCAACCAGATCACCATTGAGAAAATCCAAAAGAAGGTCTGTGAATACTATGAGCTGCGTCTCTCCGACATGCTTTCCAAGAGGCGCCCTAATCAGATCGCCTTTCCTCGTCAGGTAGCCATGTACCTTAGCCGTCTTCTCACAAATCAGCCGCTCAAAGATATAGGCGAGGCGTTCGGAGGCCGCGACCATGGAACGGTAATCCATGCCTGCAAGACAGTGGAAAATATTATGGAGCAGGATGAATCCGTGCGCCGCAACATTGAGTTCCTAATCAAGCAACTGGGCAGCCCTCTGGCACAGATTGGGTAAGCAGGTAGGGGAGTCTTTTGAGTGGGCCTTTAGTTCGCTGAAGTATTACCTGATAGCCATGTTTTGGCTTGGAGCAGGTCTTTAGCAATGCCGCTACACCCTTTTTCGGAGCCAAGTTCTGCTATAGTATGGCTGCCTGTAGCGACCAGGAAATAAGGCATGGCTACCAGACGGGCCGTTTCTGCGTCGAAAGGTGAATCACCAATGAAGCAGCACGCAGCAGACTCCAGTTTAAGGTGGGCTAAATGGTGTTGAGTGAAGCCAGGGTGTGGCTTGCGCCATGGAGTATCTCCTTCCCCTGATACGACATCTAGTAAACCATCCAACTCCAAGTGACGGCATATTTTGTGCGTTAAAGCACTGTTTTTATTTGTTAAAAGCCCAGTCTTGAGCCCTTCAGAACGTGCCCATTTAATCAGATCCAGCGCACCGGGAAGCAGTCTTAATCCATGCTGCCAGTTAGCATTCATGTGATCCTTGAAGAGCTGTATAGCTTGGTCACGCAAATCGAGCCCTACTAAGCGCTCCATCGTCACAACGATGGAGCCACCTACGGTGCGCCTGACGGTTTCATAGCTGGCTGGCTCTACGCCCAAGGCAGACATGGCATGCGCTGCCGCTGCATGGATGGCATCGAAGTTATCCACAAGTGTGCCATCCAAATCGAATACCAAGGCCTTGCACCGAGATCGTTCGTAAAGCGGGCACGGGCCAACTGAAGCGCGAATAGCCACTACTTCGGGTTCGTCATGGAAGAAAGCACTTGCCGAATGCATGGCCATTAAATGGCCAAAGCATCACGGTATAGGCAAGCCGCAAAGGGCGTGGCTGAGCTATTCTCCTACCTCGAGCATCTTCTCTTCTCCAAATTGGTAGAAATAGCGCGGCGCGCGCGACCCCTCAAAATAGTAGAGCCAACTATTGAATTCGGCAGAATAGAGGAATGGATACCAATCCGCCTCGTTGTAAAGCCAGTTTTCCATAGCCAAATCATAGAACCAATCACCAGTCATGGTTTGCACGCTGGCATCGTTATTCATTCCGCTGGCCGCATACCACCAGCCATGATCAGGATGTGCAAACCAAGGGAATGTCTTCTCGCTAAAAAAGCCTAGCGTGGGCGATAGGCACCAGCCATCCTCTAATATCTCGGCATCTGCGATTGGACCATAGATAAGCACAGAGAAGTAGCCAATTACGCCCCCGCTATGGGTTTGTCCCAACAAGTTGGCCACTTGGCCGCCCTTGAGTTTGAGGAGGTAGTGTCCATTATCGTTGCTATCCCAGACGCCGTCTGGGGCAATCAATTCACAATCAGCCTGTACTACGGTATCGATTCGACCCTCATACCACCCTTCTGGAATAAGCGGGGTAACATTGCGGATAGTTGCTATAATGGGCGCAGAGAGATTTTCGGTATTATCCTTAGAGATAGTGTCCCAAGGCCTGTTATTATGTCGATAGGCGCTGATTTCCATTGTTTCAAGGGACTCCATGTTCACACCATTCATATCAATGGCCAAAACGCGAAATGTATAGGGAATGATAGCCCGCTCAGGAGCAGTGGGTGTGGCCATAAGTGGCCTCGCCTCTGCGACCACTATTGGGCCAGAAGGAGCTACAGGTGGCGGTTCTTCGCTAGTGCGGATTTTTACTGCGAACTCCCCAATAAGTCTGGCCGGAAGGCTATTCCCCTTGGAATCTGTCACCCCACCCGTTGCCAAATGAATAGAGTAGGCGCCGTTGTCGGCAGAAGACCAGCCTTCGCCCGAGCTGCCATTGATCTCGTAGCGAGCAATAACAGTTCCTGGAGCAAAAGTAGGAAAAAACTCCACAAAACGGGCATAATGAAGAGCCCTATCCTTAAACCCATAAACGAGGATGTCGTCATCCCCGATTGTGGCGGTGTCAATCGGGCTTTCCATGGGTAGGCCATGTGAGTAGCTCACAACAATCGACTGAGGTCCTTCTTGAGCTTCAAGTAGGTCTGGTGCTTCCGCTGAAACTTTTACAATGCCAACATTTGGGTTACCCCATGGAACAGCTATCTTCCCAACGACGCCGTTTCTTACGGCGTTTTCTCCGTTATTGAAAGTAATTGAATCGGGATTCACTTTTACCGTGTAAAATGCAGGTCTTGGCCCATCGTGCAGGACTTCAGGCACCTGTATCGAATAGCTGATCCTAATCTGCTCTGGGAAGGATTCCATTACCACATAGCTGGTGTAGGTTACAGGCAGAACCTCCACCATATCGCCTATGTAGCCTTTGATATCCAGATCATCGTTACCTAGGGATTCCTCGTCCAGCTCGCATCCAGGTGGCAAAGTAAATGTCAAAGTACCTACAATGCCCGCTATGGGAACACCTGCTCCATATTGGATAAAATAGCCGAACCTTGCGGGTACATCTCCATCATCTTCCCCTAAGCGAAACTCTGTCTTGGCAAGAATTCTCTCGTTGATTTTGAAAACCACAGTGTAATCTCCATCCGCCAGGTCCAGATGCTGGCGTGTTACAGTGGGATCATAAAGCGCGATATAGGCGGTATTAGGGTCTTGGTTTATCACATAGGTGTGGCGCACTTCCTCTACCGCTGGGAGCTGCCCAAAATTTCCCTCCAAATCGAGCGCAATCTCTATTATGCCATTACCTACGAGCTTAGCTTCACCCCATTTGTCCACACCTTCAATGTAAGGAAAGGTCAAGTCTGCCGTTATCACGACATCTCGCGGGTTCGGGGAGCCGACTGATGCTCCAAGGACCACGCTGGGCCAATTATCGAAATTCACAATCGGGTCTTCTCCATGAGAGATGGAAAAGATTGAGGTCAAGACAGCAACAAAAAGCAACGGTAGCTTGAAACATGATGTAGAAGTAGGAGCGTGTTGCATAGTAATTACTAGTTTATGGTTATCAGAGCTTGAGTCCACAATTAAATATACGTTGGGCGAGGCCAAACGGATGCATCTTGCGCAAATCTTCGAAGGTGGTTTCAGAAAGAAAGCACAACTTAGTCTTAAATTGTTGAAATAGCTCTGTTGCTTATCCAAGCTGGCAATCTCCTATTGCTCTGAAAACCCAATGAATAGTTATCCTCCTATAAAACTCGTCTGTGAATTCCTCAGCAATCCCTTGGGATTGGATGAGACCAACCCCCGCCTCTCTTGGAAGCTCTCGGACACGCGCTCGGGTACCGCTCAAAAGGCTTACCACATTCAGGCCGCTGCATCTGCGGAAGCGCTTGAGAAAGGCTCCCTGCTTTGGGATTCAAAGAAGGTGGAGAGCGACGTACAGCTGGATATTGAATGGGCTGGTACCCCTCTGGCTGCGCGTCAGGAAGTCTACTGGCGCGTCCGTATTTGGGATTCGGAAGGCGTAGAATCTCCGTGGAGTGAGGTTGCGCATTTCGAACTTGGGCTTCTTACTCAAGATGACTGGAAGGCACAATGGGTAGGGCGTGCGCCTGCCAGCAAAGAGACGTCTCAGCCAGCGCCGCACCTAAGGAAGCCGTTTGTCTTGCCAAATAAGGCAATAAAAAAAGCGAGATTATACGCAGCATGTAAGGGCGTTTTTGAAGCCCGCATAAACGGGCAAAAAGTGTCTGCAGATTGGTTCGCACCAGGCTGGTCTAGTTATGCACACAGGCATTTTACTGTAACTTACGATGTTACTAAACATCTAAAAAGCGGTGATAATCTTCTGGGCGCTATTTTGGGAGACGGTTGGTATGCAGGATACCTCTGTTGGGAAAAAACTCACTTTGTATGGGGCGATACATTGGCGCTTCTGGCTCAACTGGAAGTGACATTTGAAGATGGCACCACGCAAATCATCGCCACAGACAATAGCTGGAAGACAGCTACTGGACCAATCGTTGCCAGTGACATCTATAACGGCGAGACTTATGACGCACGCCTTGACCTTGGAGCTTGGGACACAGCTGCCTACGTGGAGTCGGCAGCTTGGGTAAATGTGGATATACAAGAAAAACCTGAAAAGGCAGTGCTCTCGGCGCATAAGGGGCCACCTGTAAGGGTCATTGAAACCCTGAAGCCGCTGACCATCAAAGAGCCCCAACCAGGCGTTTATGTTTATGACGTGGGGCAAAATATGGTCGGTATTGTCCGCTTCAAAATTAAGGGCAAGGCTGGTCAGACCGTAAAGTTCCGCTATGCGGAAATGCTTAATGATGATGGCACTCTTTATGTAACCAACCTCCGCAGCGCGAAAGTCACCGATTACTACACCTTTGCCAAGGACGGTGAAGTGGTATGGCAGCCTACCTTTACTTTTCACGGCTTCCGCTTTGTGGAAATCTCGGGCGTTGAATCGAATCCTGGGCTAGATGCAGTTGAGGCAGATGTCCTCCACAGCAATTGCCCTGATATTGGCAACTTTGCTTCTTCGCATGCTTTGCTTAATCGGCTCCAATCCAATATCCGCTGGGGGCA
>CAZHQD010000036.1:16364-22170 GCA_964533835.1 uncultured Puniceicoccaceae bacterium
AATAATGACCCTGGTAAATCGGGAACACCTTGGCAACTGGTGGCCACTGCCTACTTTGCACACAGCAGCAATCTGCTCTCCAAAGCAGCCGCAGTTTTGGGTAAAAAAGAAGATGCTGAGAAATACGCTTCTTTGTACCAAGACGTATGTAAGACATTTAATCATGAGTTTGTTACACCAAGTGGCCGAATCGTGGGCCATACACAAACTGCCTACTTGATGGCTTTGGGCTTCGATCTTATCCCCGAAAATCTCAAACCTATCGCCTTGGAACACCTCGTGGCAGACATTGAGGGGCGTGGGTATCACCTATCTACCGGCTTTGTGGGCACTCCCCTGCTCTGCCCTGTGCTAACCCGCTATGGTCGGATTGATGTGGCTTACAAGCTCCTCATGCAGGAAACTTATCCTGCATGGTTTTATCCCATTCTCCAAGGTGATGCCACCACTATGTGGGAACGCTGGAACAGCTACACCAAGGACAAAGGCTTTGGCGACGCGGGAATGAACTCCTTCAATCACTACGCTTACGGCGCAGTTGGAGAGTGGCTATACAATACTGTGGCTGGCCTTGATCTCGACACGGATCAGCCTGGGTACAAGCATATCCGCTTTCGTCCGCAACCTGGAGGCGGACTGACCCATGCCAAGGCATCCCTCGATACGCGCTACGGCTTGGCATCAATTGAATGGTCCATTGAAGGGAATACGCTGGCTGTAGCCTGTGTGGTGCCCCCTAATGCCACCGCTTCCCTTCAGCTTCCAGATGGCAGTAAGGCAATCGCGCTCAAGGCTGGTCGCTTTGAGACAAAAATCGCTTGGACTCCAAAGGAAGAAGCCAAGAAGGAATAGCCACGATTATTTGAGCAACTGCTGCAGTTCGGACAAACTGAGCCGCGCTGCAGCGGTTGCGCTTCCTTCAAATAGCGCGTCAAGCAGCGCTGCTTTTTCTGCCTGCAAGGAAAGAACCTTCTCTTCAATCGTGCCGCTGAGTATGAGTTTAATGCTCGTTACTGTACGGGTTTGACCAATTCGGTGAGCGCGGTCTGTAGCCTGTGCTTCCGCGGCAGGATTCCACCAAGGATCGTAATGAACCACGGTATCCGCACCCGTGAGATTAAGTCCTGTGCCTCCCGCTTTGAGAGAAATTAGGAATACGGGAATACTGGGTGAGTTGTTGAAGCGGTCACATTCGGCCTGCCTGTTTTGCGTAGAGCCATCAAGATAGCAATAGGGCAGCTCCCTGGATTCCAGAAAGCTACGAAGATGGGCCAGAACACTAGTGAACTGAGAGAAAACCAATAGGCGGCTGCCCGCAGGTATGGCCTCATCTAAAAGCTCCTCCAGCGCTGCAAGCTTCGACGAGTCCTTTTCCTCCAGCGAGTTTTCAAGGAGGCGCGGCTCTGCGCAAACTTGCCGCAAGCGCAACAACTCAGTGAGGGCAGCATTGCGAAGGACGCCATCGCTTGCGCCCTTGGCGGAAAGCTCCATGAGATGACGTTCGCTTTGCTCCTGAATGCGCTTGTAGAGGGAGGTCTGTTTATCGGTAGGTTCGCAATAAAGGGTTTGTAGAAGCTTGGCAGGAAGTTCAGGCGCGACCTGCGTTTTGGTGCGTCGCAGGATATACGGCGCTGCTTGGCTGCGATGCCGCTCATCATACCAAGCCCTGTCAGTTGAAGCCACCGATGATGGGATTTTCGTAAGCCATCCTGGTAGCAAAAACTCAAAAAGACTTCGCAAATCATCGAGGCTGTTTTCGACGGGGGTACCCGTTAAAACAAAGCGCCCTTTTGCGCGAAGAGCACGCAAGGCACGAGCTTGCTGGGTAGTGCGGTTTTTTACCTGCTGGGCTTCATCTGCTACTACTGCCGCCCAATCAATCGAGCGAAGCACCTCTTCGTCACGCACCAGCGTTCCATAGGAGGTGATTACCAAATCAAACTGCATGATGGCCGCTGCCAGCTCTAATCTTTTGCTTCCGTGATGGGTATAGACGTTTAGCGATGGGATAAAACGACAGGCCTCTCGGCGCCAATTTTCAACCAGTGAGGCTGGACAAACTACCAGCATGGGGCCGCTGCTCACCTTGCGAATACAAGAGAGCACACACAGTGCTTGCAGAGTCTTACCAAGGCCCATTTCGTCTGCCAAAATTCCTGCTAGCTTCTCCTGATAGAGATGCCATAGCCATGCCACACCAATAAGCTGATAAATACGGAGTTGATTCGCCAAAGCATCCGGCAACGGCGCTGGTGTTAAGGCGGCTACTTGCCTGAATGCAGCAGCTCTTTTTTCCCATTGCGGTGGCGCTTGCCAGGTATCGGACACTGGCTCTAACAGCTCCTTTAACTCTGCCATAGCTGCTCGCGACACTCGTTGCCTTACAACAGCAGACGGGGGCTTCCCGTGCAATCCCAGCAACTTGCGCTGCGCCTCAGCCACAGCCTGCATCTTTTGCGGTGGCAGTAATACTACGTTTCCATTGGATTCTGCATAGTGGCGGCCAGCAGCAACTGCGGTGGCAATTTGCGCGGAATCCACTCCTTCGGCTGTAATTTCCAGTGAAACAGAGAGCCCATCTTTTTCGTCGGCAATGGCGCTTTTTACAGTGGCCGTTAGTAACCCCTTGGTACGATCGAGGAAGTTCTGTGACCATTTTGCTGCGAATCGGCTTTCTAAGTGTTCGCGGTAACGCGCCAAGAAGGACAACGTCTTATGCCTGTCGCGCAGCCACCACTTGCCGTTGGAGGGTTCCACGATGAATCCTTCATTTTTCACCAGCTCTAAAAGCTCCGCACTTCGTGAGTCCGATTTCGGTAATGGTGTGATAGCTAGAAAATTGGGTGAGCCGTCTATTTGCAAAGAGGTATTGCTTTGAGGCGCGACCTTAGTTGCGGTTGTTTGTATTGATGGAGATGAGCGAGAGACGGGTGCGGGGCTCGTCTTTTTTGCCACATCTTCCAGCGCTTTTCCTTGCCCACATGCAGTAAGACACAGCGCAACGGTATGCGCGCAAACGCATCCTTGCCTCCCAAGCGAGCACGCACATTTAGACTCAACAAACTTAACGCTCTTCAGGCTGATTCTTGGACGAAACTCTCTTCCACCAAGGCGGATTAGCCCGCTCAGCCAGGGGTATTCCCATTGATGGCTTTGAATCGCTCCAAGCGCCGCAAGCTGTACAGCCTCACGATAGACATCCCAGCCGCCCATCGTGACGAGTTCTTCTTTTGAAAGCTGTGGCAATCCCTGTTCCATGCCGACTAGTCCACACTCCCGCGGAGCAGCACCTTGCCCAGCTTGGGTTGTTGGGCATGGGCGATGGCCTCTTTGAACTTAGAAAGCGGATAAGTGGCCTCAACAGGGGCAAACACATGGCCCTCGCTCATCAGCTTAAAAAGCTTATCAAACATTATTTGAGCACGTTGCTTTGAATGGAGACGCAGCCAGCGATCCATCCAAAAGCCAGTGCATGATATATCGTTAAAGATTAAGTATCGGGTTGGCCACCGCACAGGCTCAAAAGCCATCCCGCCAAATGTTACCATGCGCCCGCCTTCACCAAGGGACTTAATGAGGCGAATTCCGCTCTCACCGCCTATGGAATTAAGGCCCAGTCGAATTATGGAGCCTCCTGTAAGTTCTTTAATTTTCTTTGGGTAGTCATCGTTGTCTAAAACCACAACATCGCCGCCTAGCTTCTTTAAGGGGGATAGCAGCTCTTCACGGCGGACCACATTTACGGTGTGTAAGCCGAGGTGTTTAGCGAGCTGGATCACAAATAGGCCCACTGCGGAATTGGCTGCGTTTTGGATTACCCAGTCTCCTAGGCCGAGATGCGAATCACGAAGCAGTCTCCATGCGGTTGGCGGATTTATCCACGCCATGGCTGCCATTTCCAGCGGCACATCAGCAGGCACGCCAATCAATTCATCGACATTTGCCACGGCAAATGTTTGCCAAGAGCCTGCCTGTTCTGGGAAGCGCACCCTGTCTCCCACCTTAAACTCCGATACATTCGGGCCTATTGCCACAATCTCCCCTACTCCTTCTCTCCCCGCTACTGCCGGTAGCGTTCTCAGTTTGCCATAGCTGCCGTTAAGTTGCCCAAAATCTGACGGATTTATGACAGCCAAAAGCATCTTAACAAGGACTTGCCTACTTGCAGGCTCGGGATGCTCTATCGTCTCTAATTGGAGGACAGAGGCGGGCTCGCCGAAACTATGATGACGCAGTGCGTGGCTAATAGGCATGGTTAATGGCCTAATAGCCGAAAACGCATTCGTCGAGGGTGAAATAGAGCGGTGCTACTTGCCAGAGTTTAGCCGCCGCATAAGCCAAAGCCCTAGGGCAAAAGCAAATAGATTGGGCAACCATACCAGAAGTTCTGGATGGCGTTCAGGGTAAGCGCGTTGCCAATCGACGATTATTCCCAGCAAATAGTATGAAAATGCCAATAATAGGGCTATGCCCAAATTGGCGTAGGTCTCGGTCCTTCGGGTAATGATTCCAAGTGGAAAAGCCAGAAAACCCAGTGCAATAACTCCTACCGCCTGAGCATGGCGTTTTTGCAATTGGTAGCGAATTTCCGAGCGCTCAGCGGGGCCTGTGCGCTCATCGGCTGCTTCAATACGGGCCCGCAATTCACTCGAAGAAATGCGGGCGGGATTATAGTTGAGCGTGCGCTTGCCGAATGCATTGCCGATGGGCAGTTTGAAGGACCACTCCTTAAAGACCAAATTGGGGCGAACAGTAGTGAAATTATCTGCCGTATCTGGATTGCGCTGCTCAGCGATACCATTGCGTAGGGAGAGCAAAAATGCCTCCTCCTCTGGTAAATATTCAAGGCTCGCTTGCTCTGCCCGAAGGAAGTTTACGGGGCGCTGCTCAGAATCGAGTACCCACAGCCAGAAATCTTTGAGGGCGCCACCTTCTCTATCGCCCACGTAAATCACGAAACCAGGAAAATCTTTAACAAAAGTACGCGCCTGAATGTATTGCAGTGGATCCAAGCGCACCAAATCGCCCAAGATAGCCCGATAACGGCCGCGAGCGCTAGGTGCCTGCTCATGGTTTACATACCAGCTAAAGCCCGCTCCGATTACGGATACTGTTAAAACGGCGAAGCATATACGCCATAGTGAGACTCCTGCCGACTGCATAGCCACGATCTCTTTCTGTGATGAAAGGCGGCCCATCGTTAGCAATATGCCAATCAGCAATCCCATGGGCAGGGCGAAAGCGATTGCATACGGTATGAGCAACATAAGCAAATCGCCAAAGAGCGACCAGTTGAGCCGATTTGCTGCCAGCAATCCTGCTATGTCTTTCAGGACATTTCCTGTCAGAAGAACGAACACAAAAAGCGCTACCCCCGCAAAACTGGCTCCAAAAACAGAGCCTATAAGGTAACGAATGAGAATCGGCATAGCTTTAATCGGTGAACTGAATAGCGTTCACCTATTGCTATAAAGCACCTGAGAAGATGAGAAGATAAAAAAACTCTGCCGGTCACCTAAATGACCGGCAGAGAAGGCAAAAATTAGATCATCGTGCCGTCCTGCGAAACAATCTTGTGGAATGCTTCGAGAATACGGGCAGTTGTAGGCCCTGGTTGGCCATTTCCAATTACACGCCCGTCGCACTCGATTACTGGAATAACTTCAGCAGCTGTTCCAGTGAGGAAGCACTCATCAGCGACCCACACATCGTAACGCGTCATGTTTGTCTCCACAACAGGAATGCCGAGTTGCTTGGCCACATCGAAGACGGTCCCGCGTGTGACGCCTTTCAGATTGCTTGCATA
>CAZHQD010000037.1:0-1393 GCA_964533835.1 uncultured Puniceicoccaceae bacterium
TGTTTTACTATTCGTAAAACTTATTGACATTAGGGGAAACGGTTGCAGAATTGTTTACTCATAAAGGGGAGTTGCTTCACTGTGCGTGGCGCGGCTCCCTGTTCAGAAACCACCTCTAAAGAAACGTGATCATGAGCAATACGACACCTGTAGTCTTTAATAATAATGTGCTGCGCGACGGGCATCAGTCCTTAGCGGCGACTCGCATGACTACAGCCCAGATGCTTCCCGCGCTGGAGGATTTGGATGCACTGGGTTTTGGGGCGCTTGAGACATGGGGTGGGGCGACGATTGACTCCGGGCTGCGATTCCTGGGAGAGTTTCCGTTTGATCGCCTGGATGCCATCAAGAAGAAGACGCCGAAGACGTCGCATATGATGCTTCTGCGCGGGCAGAATATTGTGCAATACGCGAACTTCCCGGATGATGTGGTGGAGGCTTTTGTACAGTGCTCGGCCAAGCACGGGATGGATATCTTCCGTATTTTCGACGCGCTGAATGATTTGCGGAATATTGCCACTGCCGTAAAGGCAGCCAAAAAGGCAGGGAAGCACGCACAGGGGGTGGTTTGCTATACGACGAGTCCCGTGCATACGATTGAGAGCTTTATCAAGCAGGGTGTTGAGATGGCGGCGATGGGCTGCGACTCGATTTGCCTCAAGGATATGGCTGGATTGGTGCCCCCATATATAGCGGCGGAAATTATCAGGGGATGGAAGAAGAATATTAAGGTACCTGTGGTGTTTCACACGCATGACACTGCAGGATTGGCCACAGCAGCTTATTGCGCGGCGATTGATGCGGGAGTGGATGCGGTGGATACTTCCATCACGCCATTTGCTAACGGTACGGCGCAGCCAGACGTTATTCGTATGCTGGCACATCTGGAAAACCACCCCCGCAAGCCTACGTATGATATGGCGCGGCTGGGTAGATTGCGCACGCATTTTGAGAAGGTGTATGGAGAGCTAAAGGCGTTCACGAGCCATATCAATGAGGTGGTGGACTCGGATGCTCTGCGCTACCAAGTGCCCGGGGGCATGCTATCGAACTTCCGCACGCAGCTCAAAGAGCAGAAGATGGAGGACCGCTTTGAGGAAGTGTTTGCGGAGATACCTGTGGTGCGCAAGGCGTTGGGCTGGATACCGCTGGTCACGCCGACATCGCAGATTGTGGGAGTGCAGGCGATGCTGAATGTGAAGTTTGGCCGCTGGAAAAACTTTTCGCCGCAGGCGATGGATATTGCGCTGGGATATTACGGGCAAGCGCCCGCCCCAGTGGACAAGGAAGTACAGAAACTGGCGGCGGAGAAGAGCGGGAAGGACCCGATTACCTGCCGTCCTGCGGACCTGCAAAAGCCAAACATGGAGAATTTGCGGAAGGAATTGGCCGC
>CAZHQD010000037.1:1493-22160 GCA_964533835.1 uncultured Puniceicoccaceae bacterium
GTCCTGCGGACCTGCAAAAGCCAAACATGGAGAATTTGCGGAAGGAATTGGCCGCCAAAGGGTATCCGACTACGGACGAATACTGCGTAATCTACGCGATGTTCCCGCAGGAGGTGGACAAATACATGAAGGCGAAGAGCGCACCCGCAAAGCCTGTGCAGGAAAGTGTGACTGTTTCCGTGCCCACAGCCAGTAAGCCCGCAGCTCCGGCACCCGTGACAGCCACCGCCAGCGCGACTACACCTGAAAAGACACCTGAGGGCGCAAAGAGGCTGCTTCTGACGATTGATGGAAGCACACACATGGTGCTTGTTGAAGAGCTGTAGAGACTCAGAAGCGAGCGGGATTGTGTTGACTGATTGTGCCTTTGACGGGCATAAATCCGTTAATGGCAAAGGTGACCCTGAGGCAAGTGGCTGATAAATGCGGCGTATCCGTGGCGGCAGCCAGCATGGCACTGCGTGGGGTTGGGACAGTATCTAAAGAAACGCAGGAGCGCGTACGGCAGAAGGCAACGGAAATGGGTTATCGGCCGAACCCAATTCTAAGTTCGCTGGCGTCTAAGCATTTTCATAGCCCAGGCCCTAACAAGGACGCACTGATGATTTACCTGACCAATTTGGGACCTGCGAAAAAGCAGACGCTCAATTGGACAGGGTTTGAAGCATTCAAGAAACATGCGGAGAGCTTGGGGTATCGCGCAGAGCATTTGGATTTGGGCAATACTGGTTACTCAGGAGATGCGCTCACGCGCATACTGCACGCCAGAGGGTGTATTGGAATAGTTATTGGGCCATCATCGCGGACGACGGGACTGAGAGAGCTTGACTGGGAGCATTTTGCCGTAGTGGCAGCGGGGATACACCGATATAAGCACCCGTTTCACAGGGTGCGGGGCAGTGTATTTGCGAGCACGGCGTATGCGTGGAAAGAGTTAAAGAGGAGAGGGTATAAGCGAATTGGCTGTGCGATAAACTTTCACGCCGACGACTTGGAGGACGACCATTTGCGATTGGGCGCTGTGTTGTCTTGCCATCACACTACCGGAACGCCGATTGAGGTGCCACCATTCTTAGGGCTGCATAATGATGGGGATGCGTTTAAGAAATGGTATCTTCTCTACAGGCCCGACGCAGTGCTGTGTTTTGGCCAATACCAGCTCTACTTTCTATTGGAACTTGGGGTCAAGGTACCAGAGGAAGTAGCGTTGATAGCACTGCATACAAAGGCCGACAAGATTGAGAAAATGAGGGTTACTGGGGTGCTGGAGATCACTGATCGGTATGCGAGCACAGCAGTCGATCTTTGTGATCGGCTGATAAGGCATCGTGAATTTGGGATACCGAAGGAGCCTATATACCAAGACCTGCCATTTGAGTGGATTGAGGGCGACACTGCCCCAGTACTTGTGGCGAGTTAGGCACCCAAAAAGAGCCATACACTGTAGCTGGCATAGGCAGCCAGCAGGACAGCTCCTTCCAAGCGCGAGATTTTCATGCCCGTAAAGGCTAGAGGCAGCAAAACGACGGCCATGAACGCCATCATCGCGAAATCTACCCAATTAAAGCCAGCAGACTCTATGGGCTTGACGATTGAGCAGATACCAAGAATGCAAAGGATGTTGAAAATATTGGAGCCGACGACGTTTCCAACGGCGATGTCAGGGCGCTTTTTGAGCGCGGCAATAATGCTGGTGGAAAGCTCCGGGAGACTGGTGCCTACAGCGACGATGGTAAGGCCGATCACGGCTTCGCTCAGGCCAGCAAAGCGGGCAATACTAACTGCACCATCGACCAATAATTTACCACCACCTATCAGCAAGACTAGGCCAAGAAGAACGAGCCCAATATCTAGCCAAGCCGACTTTGTAACGGCAATAGTATCGTCTGCTTCAACGGCAGCCTTTTTGGCCAGGAAAAAGCCGACAATCACATAGGTGATTAGCAAAAACACAAAGACAATGCCGTCTATTAGGCCAAGATAGCCATCAGAAATAAGATAGATGAGGAGGAAGGAGACAACAATCATGATAGGAATCTCTATCCTGATGAGTTGCTTATGGATTCCTATGGGAAAGATAACGGCGGCAAGACCGAGGATCAGGGCGATATTGCAGATGTTTGAGCCGACCACATTGCCTAGAGCGATGCCAGACGATCCAGATAAAGCGGACTGCATGCTAACTGTGAGCTCTGGGGCGCTCGTGCCAAAGGCCACCACGGTGAGGCCTATAAAGAGAGGGCTGAGTGAGAGCCGTGCAGCGAGGGAGGCACTGCCACGCACAAGCCACTCTCCGCCAAAGTAGAGAAGCGCTAAGCCAACAATGAGGAAAAGAATATCCACTAGCATAATTGCTCGAAAATGAATGAGCGGAAGTAGCGCGCAAGCAAGAAGCGGCAGGCGACAGCTAAATTGGCAGGGTAGTGAAGGGGACTTGCTGTCCGAACCAATTTGTTAAAACTATGTCCACTCAATAAAGACATGAATAAAACTACTGCGTTGCGGGTAATATTTTTAACAACTTTATGCCTATTTACATGGCAGGCTGCATATGCCAATTGGAATTGGCCACATAGTGATAGTGATGTAGCTCCAGACAGCCGCATAGTGTGGGGGAAATTGGACAACGGAATGCACTACGCGCTGTTGCCGAATAATGAGCCACCAGGGAGGCTTAGCATAAGACTGCTGGTACGCAGTGGCTCGTTGCAGGAAAGCGAGGAGCAAAGGGGGCTGGCGCATTTTCTTGAGCACATGGCGTTCAACGGGACGACTCATTTTGCGGCTGACGAGATGGTGGAGTATTTTCAGAGGCTCGGGATGGCATTTGGAGCGGATACGAATGCCCATACCAGTTTTGACGAGACAGTTTATAAATTGGAGCTGCCCGAAGTGACGGATGCTATTCTCACGGATAGCTTCATGCTACTGCGCGACTATGCGGATAGGATGCTGCTGGGTGAAGAAGAACTGGAGAAAGAGCGAGGCGTCATTCTGGCAGAAAAGAGCGCGCGAGATTCAGCAGAATCAAGGGCATTTGAAGCAGAGTTTTTGTTTTTGTTGCCCGAATCACGCCTACCACAGCGTATGCCGATAGGCTTGGAAGAAGTTATAAAGACGGCGCCAAGAGAGGCATTTGTGGATTACTACAGCAAGTGGTACACGCCACGAAATACTGTCTTGGTTGCAGTGGGGAGCCTCGCACCTGATACCTTTGAAACCAAGGTGAAAGAGCATTTCGGCGATTGGCAAGAGAAGGAAAGTGCGATGCCAGAAATTGAAATGGGTAAAGTGATTGAGCGTGAGCTGGTGGCCGGCATTCACAGCGATCCAGAGCTAAGCGCCACACAGGTATCCATACAAACAGTGGTTCCTATTGAGAGGAAACCCGATACGATTGCCAACAGGGAAGCAGCGCTATTCCGAGAACTGGGATTCGCAGTGCTATCACGACGGCTGGAAATAGCGGCGAAAAAGGAAGACGCGCCCTTCAGCCGCGGTGTGGCTTATGTAGGCGATTGGTTTCACCACGTTCGCAACGCAGGGGTAGAGCTAACTACCACAGCCGAGCAATGGGATGATGCTTTGGGCACAGCGGAGCAATTGCTCAGACAAGCGCTCGAATATGGCTTTCATCCAGTCGAAATCAATGAGGCTGCCGCCAAGCTACGCAATGCCTATGAACAGGCCGTGAGAGAGGCGCCAACACGAAAGTCTCGCGAACTTTCAGACGGTTTAGTGGAGGCAATTTCAATCGGAAGTGTCTTCTCGGCGGCTGAAACGGACCTCGAATTGATAAACGCAGCGTTGGCCAAGGCTACACCTGAAATAGTTAATAGCTCGTTCAGGGAAGTCTGGAAGCCACGCCCTGCGCTTTATGTTTCAGGCAATTTCACGGGAGCCGAAGAGCCAACGGCAGACAGCATAGTTGCTACCTATAAAGCGAGCCAGGCTGTGGCGGTAACAGAGGCGGAGGTGAACGAGCAAGCTGACTTTGCCTATCAGGAGTTTGGAGATGATGGGGAGATTGTGGGGGAGATCTCTTACGAGGACTTGGGCGTGACTCGGCTCGACTTGGCGAATAATATAACCGTATTTCTCAAGCCAACCGATTTTGAATCTGGTGTGATACATGTGGCTGCCCGGTTTGGATATGGAAGGCTTTCTGAGCCGAAAGATGCCCAGGGCCTCGCGCTGGTAGCAGAGAGCGTGTTCACTCAGGGTGGATTGGAAGAGCATTCTATCGATGAACTAGAACGGCTCTTTGCGGGGAAGAATGTGGGAGTTAACTTAAGCGTGGGAGAGGACGCGTTTGTGCTCGTGGGCAAAACAACAGAAGCCGATTTTAGGGCACAACTTAACCTAATGTGCGCCTACCTAACTGCGCCCGGATACCGAGAAGAGAGCCTCCGAGTGGCACAGAGGCAGTTTGAGAAATTATTTGGACAGCTGGCAACAAATCCGCAGGGTGTCTTGCAAAACGAGGTGGCACGCTATCTCGCGAACGGCGACCACCGATTTGGCTTTCCGCCGAAAGAAGAGGCATTGAGCAGAAGCATGGGAGAGGTACGGGCTTGGCTGGAAAAGCCATTGGCATCGGCACGGCTTACGCTCGCGGTAGTCGGCAATTTTGAGAATGCCAAGGTGATTCCCGAGATTCTATCAACCTTTGGTGCACTCGGCAAAAGGGAGAAAGATAAGCCACTGCAAAGCGAATTGCGCTATGTAGTCATGCCATCAAGCGTTGAGCCGGCTATCTTTACTGTCCAGACGGATATTCCACGTGCATTCGCCAACCTCTACTGGCCCACGGAAGATATTTGGGATATCAGCCGGACACGCCGCCTGAGCGTATTGGCAGAAGTTTTGAGTGATCGACTGAGGGTTAAGATAAGGGAAGAACTCGGCGAAGCCTACAGTCCATTTGCCTACAATCGGCCCAGTGAGGCCTACATAGATTTTGGCTATACCACGACTATGATTATGTGCTCACCCGATACCGCCGAGAAGATCCTTGAAATAACAAAAACGCTGGCAGAGGATCTTGCTATCAATGGGGTGCGCGGAGATGAGAGAGAGCGGGCAATCAAGCCCTTGCTAAACGCACTGCAAGAGCAGGTTCGGAATAACCAATACTGGCTAAACAGGGTCCTTTTACCAGCCGCAGAGACGCCTCAGCGATTGGACTGGGCACGAAGCATGGTGAGTGACTTTGCCAGTATAACCGATGCGGAGCTTAACGAGCTAGCAGCCGCTTATCTGAGGGCGGAGCAGGCGATACCGATTATGGTATTACCTGCTGCAGCGGCCAAATCATCGGAATGATGATCATACTACCGATGAAGTAGAGAAGGTTTAGCGGGATGCCGATTTTGCAAAAGTCGGAGAATTTGTAGTTACCAATACCGTAAACATAGGTGTTTGTTTGGTATCCGATGGGCGTTGCAAATGCCGCGCTGGCCGCGATGCAGATAACAATCATAAAAGGACGACTATCTACGCCGAGTGATTCCGAGATGCGCAGGGCCAACGGGAACATGAGGACAGCGGCGGCATTATTGGAGAGAAACTCTGTCATTACCGTCGTAATGAGGAAGAAGAGCGCAAGCAGGACCATAGCCTTCATTGCCTCGGGGACTATCGCCGACGAAGCAGACATGATCATATCAACGACTAATTGGGCAGCGCCAGAAACTTCCATAGCCTGCCCCAGTCCGAGCATACCCCAAATAATGATCAGGATGCTCCATTCAATGGAATCATAGCCTTCTTTGGGGGTTAGGCACTTGGTGATGAATAGGAATGCACAACCGATTATACTGGCCACGTGAATGCCAACTACCTCAAATGCGGAAAGGGCAACCACTGCGGCAATCGTCCCGATGACCAAGGGAATCTTGTGGTTGAAACTGTTTGAGGGGCGATTGGGTTGGTCGAGGAGCAAAATATCTTCGCGACTCCGAAGCTCATCTCGAGCTTTCTCCGTGCCCATCATCAAGAGGATGTCTCCGAATTGGAGTGGGGTGGTCTGGGATTGCTCGCGGAGGTTTACGCCATTTCGATGAATGGCGATGACAATCATGCGGAAACGCTGGCGGAAGTTTATTTGCTGCAATGTAAAGCCAACGAGCGAGGACTTAGGGCCAATAACACCTTCGACTATGCAACCCTCGTGGGCAGCAATGGTTTCGAGCCCCAGATTGGCTTCTGCCGCCAGATCGATACCAGGGGTGCTACGCACTTTGGCAATTCCACTAGGACGGGCGGCCAATACCAGGCGATCCCCCTCGACGAGAGGAATGTCTTTGAGGGTTCCAGTAAGCGCAACACCGTCCCGAATAATTTCCAGAACACGGAGACCACGCTGCTTGAGAAGGCCTGATTCCGTGAGGGATTTTCCTGCCAGAGGAGAGCCATGATGCACAAATGCTTCTGTAAGGTATTCACGACGCTCCTCCTCCGTGAGGATACTGGTGAGCGATTCTCTGGAGGGCAAAAGTCGTTTTCCTGCAAGAGCCAGGTAGATGGCCGTGAGTAGCAACATGGGAACGCCAATCCATGCCAACTCAAAGAGGTGCATCTGGGGCATATTGGCTTCCTTCATCATTCCATTTATGACCAGATTGGTGCTTGTTCCCAGAAGAGTGCAGACACCGCCGCTTACAGCGGCAAAGGAAAGAGGAATAAGCAGCTTTGAAGGGGCTATCTGCATGGAGCGGGCGAGCGCCAAAACTACTGGAACCATGACCACGACCACAGGTGTGTTGTTGATAAACGCACTGAGTGCGCCAGTTACCAAAACAAGGAGGAAGACAAAAGGCACATAGCCGAAGCGCGTAAAGTAGTTGAGTTTGGTGGCAACGCTCTCCATGGCGCCGCTCTTTTCCAGGCCGCGACTGAGAACGAACATAGCGGCAACCGTCATGGGCGCGGGGTTTCCAAAAACTGCCAGCAAGTCAACCGATGAGGGCAGACGCTCTGTATGGCTAAACTCTGCCACTAACAATAGCGCGGCAAAAATGACGATCGCCGTGAGATCAGGGCTTATAACTTCTTTGATAAAGAGATAAAGCGCTGTAACACAGAGAAAGAGAGTGAAGTAGGTTTCCCAAGTGTTCAATGATTGGAGAATAGAGTGTTGGAGAATTAGCGAATCGCTGTTTTGAGCAAGACACAGACAAACGACTACAAATGAACACAAAATGATTTCGGGAAAAGCAAAAACCCTGTTCTCGAACTGAGAACAGGGCTAAAGCGATTAAGAAAACTAAAAAGACTTATTTGTACTTAACGCTGCAACCGTAGGGCTTAGTGGTGGCTTTGGAGACGGACTTGCCCTCCATTAGCTCAGCCATTGCCAGCTTTACGTAGTTGTCTGCCTTGGCAACATCGTCTGCCTTTGCAGATGGGATGCTGTCGATAGCACCTTGATAAACCAGCTTGCCCTCGGGATTAATGATGTAGATGTGGGGAGTTGTTTTGGCATCGTAGGCACGGCCAACTTTGCCATCGGCATCAAGAAGCATGGCTGTGCTGGCGGCGTTGTGCTTTTTGAGCCATTCGTTGGCTTGAGCGGGCGTCTGGTAATCTTGATGAGAAGTATTGGTGGAGCTGATAGTTAGCCAGATTGCGCCCTTGCTGGTGTAATCTTTCTGGAGGGCCTGCATAGCGCCCGGGGCATAGTGCTTAACGACGAAGGGGCACGCGTGATTTGTCCACTCCAAGACAACAAACTTGCCCTTGAAGTCAGAAAGATTGTGGGATTTACCGTTTGTGTCCGTGAGGGTAAACTCAGGAGCGGAAGCCCCAATTTCAACAGCTGCAAGCGCTGCCGCGCTGGTGAGGATCAATCCGGCCAAGGCCGAAGCGATTATTTTTGATATGGATTTTGTCATAGGTGTGATTGGTTGGTGAAACGCATAAACTAGATTGAAGCAAATAGTTGAATTCTACTTAACCTAGTAAAGTGACAGTGATAGAGATATTACGTAGTGACTTGCGCTTAAGAGCAATGTTCCTGATTTTTGCCGTATGGCAAATCACAGCGAGATTTTCTTAGAAACGCCCAAAATCAATATCATGGTGGCCTGTTCACTCAACAGGGTAATCGGCAGGGGTGGGCGGTTGCCATGGAGCATACGGGAGGACTGGGAATACTTTCTAGAGACCACGAAGGGTGGGGTGGTCATTCTAGGGCGCGTGTGCTGGGAAGAACTATGCGCCATGCAAGAAGTGAGGACGGACAGGCAATATGTCGTCATTTCGAGGACTAAAAGCTTCAATGGCGCCAATATCTCAACGGCGGACTCTCTCGAAACGGCTCTGGCGCATGGAAAGCAAATGCGAATGCCAATATGGATCTGCGGAGGGCAGCGCATTTATGAGGAGGCAATGGCACTGGCGGATTATCTTTACTTAACGCTTGTTGATGCAGAAGTGGAAGGGGATACCTATTTCCCCGATTGGAGAGAGCACTTCACAGAGGTGGTGTCACAACGAGAGAGCCAAGATGCGAACTGGAGCTACACCTTCTTTGTGCTCAAAAAATGTAATTGAAGAGTCTTTTTCGCTAGAATCTGCGTATAGTATTGAGGTAACAATAAATTCCCATGTCGCTCTGTCGCCTACTTTATATTTTTTCGCTTCTATTTTTGGTAAGCACTACCGTGTCTGCTGAAGAATGGAGACGGATAGCGATAGAATTAAAGCCAGATGCCGATCCTTACGAAATGGCATGCAATATGGGCGCTCAATATTTGGGTCCTCTTGGGGCACTTGAGAATACGCATTTGTTTAGTTTATCAAATGATGTGGCAAAACTATCAAGCGGCCCAAGCGCCGAGGCCTTGTCTTTGCCCCAGAAAAGGGAACGGGTGAAAAAGCTAATGGCGAGCGACGCAAGGGTAGTTGCCAGCTATCCACTGGTTCCGAGGAAGGTACACAAACGAGGGATAGAAGTGCCTGAGTTTGGAGATCCCCTTTTTTTCAAGCAGTGGCATCTGGTAAATCAACCACGCAACGGACCGATTTTAGGCAACGATATTAATGTGGCCCCAGCCTGGGCAAGTGGGATTACCGGCAAGGGCGTTACTATCGCAATAGTGGATGATGGGCTTGAGACTACGCATCCAGAATTCAGGGATACTTATCTGGCTGAGGGGAGTTACGATTTTAATTTTAACAGGGCTGGCCCTACTGCTTCGCTTCCTGATGATACGCATAGCACAGCGGTGGCAGGAATTGCGATGGGGCGGGCTAACAACCAGCTTGGAGGAGCGGGTGTGGCATACGAAGCAAATGTCACCAATCTTCGCTTACTATCTGCTGATCCAGACGATGCCGACGTGGTAGGCGCTCTCAACCATCGGATGGATATTAACCATGTGTATAACAACAGCTGGGGTTATGGCGGAGGGGAAGACATAGTGTTTATTGACCCAGGCACGCTTGTCGCGAATGCGCTGAAGCAAGGGGCGGCAAGTGGCAGAGAAGGGAAAGGGGCTATCTATGTTTTTGCGTCGGGCAATGCAGGGGATATAGGGTCGAGAGCCGATTATGATGGTCTAAACAACTCGCCCTACACGATAGCGGTGGGTGCAGTGAATCGGTATTTTGAGGCGATTGGCTATGCAGAGGGAGGATCTTGCCTCTTTGTATCTGCGCCAAGCGGAGATGAGGAATTTGGGATTGTAACTGCCGATAGAACGGGCTCCGCGGGATACAGCACGGAGGATTTTACCTTTGATTTTAACGGCACATCGGCTTCATGCCCTGTCGTAAGCGGTGTGGCCGCTCTGATGTTGCAGGCGAGGCCCGAGCTCACGTGGCGAGACGTGCAACATATATTGGCCAGAACGGCATTTATGCCACAAACAAGTGGGGAATTTCGAGCCACCAACAGCGCTGGATTTACGCACGATGAAAAGTATGGATTCGGTGTGATTGATGCCGGGGCTGCCGTGGCACTGGCCAGGGAGTGGCCATTAGTCCCACAGGCAATTACGCCAAAAACATATATTTCAAACGCTACCAATCAGATTGGCTTCAACACCGTCGAGCTGACTCTAAATGTACCTGATTCGTTCACGCTGGAACATGTGCAACTCGTGTTCAACACTGACCACAATGCGTGGGGCGATTTGGATTTGGAGCTTATCTCGCCGACGGGAATTACCAGCCGCTTCATACGTCCTCACAATGGATTTAATTACCGATATAATACATGGACATTTCTTTCCGTGCGCCATTGGGGCGAGAATCCGCAAGGCAATTGGAGGCTGAGGGTGCGTGATGTTTACACGGATGCGGACAATGGGCGCTTGCAGGGATGGCGGCTTATCCTGCACGGGTATAATGCCTCACAGGCAAATAACCGGCCGACAGCCACCAGCACAAGCAGCTACGCAATTGAGGCGCTTCCCGCCGAGGTTGATACGGCATCTTTTGTGCAGGACAGCAACGGCGATAATGTCAAACTTTTAGATGCCAGGTGGCTAAACGGTGGCGCTGCTGAAATCCAATCTGACGGCAGCGTGGTTGTAGCCAAAGACGATGTGCGCGATGCCAGGACGCTCTCACTCTTCTATCATGATGGAAAAGGTGGAACGCTAAGGAGGGCGATTGACGTCTCGGTAAATACAGCCGTTGCCTATGATGATCGATTTGTGGTGAGGGCAGGGCAAACGGCTGCTTTGAATCCGGCATTAAATGATATTAATGCCTCAAATATAAAAATCGTATCCAATGCGACGAAGGGAACTGCTTTTGTTAATGCAAATGGGACTATCAGCTATACCCCTTATGACGGCGTATCAGGAAGCGATCAATTTAACTACTCTCTAGGAAACGCAGAAAATGAGGGAAGCCTTGCCACGGGTTACATCACCATACTCGAGGCAGAATCTAATGGAGCGGCCTACTTCTCAGGTTATGAGCATCAGGTTACAATTGATTTATTTAACGACAATTTGCTTTCGGGCAATTTTACGATGGAGGCTTGGATCTACGCAGAGGACTGGGGCAGTTTCCTGGATTTAGGCTATGGGCGAATATTTGATGGTGATTATTTTTCGTTCTTTATCAATCAACCTAGTGGTAGGCTATATAACCGACGCTCGTTTGTGTTTTACATGGAAACTGGTGCGGGGCAGTCGGCGTTTACCTCCACATCAAATGTCGTAACTCTCGGAGAATGGCAGCATATTGCAGTGAGCTACAATGGAGCAGGTGAAGTAAAGATGCACTTAAATGGAACACCACTGAACGTGATTCGGCTCAGTGGAAACGGCTTTGTAAATCCATCCGGGAACATCTTCTTCAGCAGAAATCTGAGATTGGGCAATAGCACAGTGGATGGGCTAAGACGGCCTTTCTACGGGAAGATAGCCGACGCACGGCTATGGAATCGAGTGCTTACAACAGAGGAAATAGCGCAATCGCTGAATGAACTCACACTGGAACCGCATACAGGGCTTGCAGGACGCTGGCTAGCAGCAGAGGGTTTTGACTACAGCGCGATTGATTTTTCAGGCAATGGCAGAACAGGAAGTTTCATGTCGTCAACAAAAGGCTTCTTATCGGATTACCCGACATGGACCTATCGAATACAGCCAGAGGAGAGGTCACTAGGGGTGGAGACTTTCTTTACAAGCATTACACCAACCGTGGACGGATTGCACTTTGGCGAGTGGCTGGGCTATATATGGGCAGAGCCATTCCCATTCGTTTACCATTTCCAGCATGGCTGGCTTTACTGTGTGCTGCCTGGGGGTGGAGAAGGTTTTTGGGTTTATTCGTTTGCTGATTCAGATTGGTGGTGGACCTCCGCAACATACTACCCCTTTATTTATAGCGTTAGTTCAGCCAACTGGCTTTACTACGTGAAGGATACGGGGAATCCGCGAATATTCTATAACTTAGCCACCAACGAGGAGTTGCTTAAATAGGCTGGCTTTGAGACTGCCCACAGATGCTCTTGGCTACTTGGAATTGGTGGTGAGTTGTTGGTCTTTGTTTGCACCATTCTTTTCCATCTCGTTTAGCATAAATCGAATTATCTCGTGACCTGCGAATTCCATATCATGGACAAGAGCGCGCACACGGCCGCTCAAGAAATGATGGGCTAATGACGCCATAACAGCCAGCACAAGACCGCCGATAGTGGAGATAAGCGCTTCAGAGAAGCCACCAGCTACTACACCATGAGTGGCATACCCGCCTTCTGCGTCCATCTTGCTCAAAGTTGTGTAAAGGCCTAACACGGTACCTGTCAGACCGAGAAGCGGGGCGATCTTACCAAGAGCGGCAATGGAGCCGATGCGGCGTTCCAGTGTAGGCACTTCAACTATGGCAGCGGATTGAACAGCGGAGCGCAACTGCCCTTCAGAGGCACCATGGTTTAAGAGGGCCGCCTTGATAATACGGGGCACAGGGCCAGGGGTTTCCTCGCAAACAGTGACAGCTTCGACCAGTCTGCGTTTGCGGAGGGAGTTTTTGATCCCTTCCAGAAAGTCATTTGTACGAATCTGAGTTTTGTGGAGAAAAAGAATGCGCTCCAGAAAGATGAAGAAGCCAAAAATACCGATAAAGAGGAGTGGCCACATCATAGGCCCTCCTTTCCCCAAAATGGTTTGCGCGAAAAGCTCTGTCATTTATGGAACTACAATAGAAAAGCTGGCCGATTGGCAAATGCAGAGACTGCTGATGCTAAAGATAATAATACCCATAAGGTTGTGGCAAATGTTACCATTTCGTAACAATCGGGTTGACATGTAGCGTCATAAAGGGGTTCCCTGACCGAATGGCTAAAAACCTACGGACTCTACTGCTGACACTGGCTTTCACGGTTCATGTTGCTGCGCTTCAAGCGACAGACGGCGACGCAGCGGCAACCCTGGATGAATTGCGCCAAATGGTTCTGGCTCAGAACCAAATAATTAATGAGCTGCGTGAAAAAGTAAGCGCATTGGAGGCGCAAATTGTCGAGTCTCCAGCAGCACAGCAGAGCCAGCAAGTGGCTGTAAGTTTGCCCGCCGAGGCAGAACCTCCAAGGCCTGTGGAAACAAAGACACCTTCGCTACCTGAAGCGCCTAAGACTACATTTTTGAGCAAGTTCCCAATGCAGTTCTACGGATATGTTAAACTGGATGCTGCCTATGACACCCATCGGGGTAGCAACGGAAATATATATAGCTACGCACTACCGAAGAAAAACGGCAATGATGATGAATTTAACATGACCGCACGGCAAAGCCGACTAGGTGTAAAGATATCCGGGCCTACATTTAGCGGGTGGAAGATAGACGGTAGGCTAGAGGGAGATTTTTATGGAGGTGGCTCTGAAAATTCCTTCGTCCCCCGAGTAAGGTATGCACAAATAACGCTAGAAAATGAAGATTGGCTCGTAACGGCAGGGCAGTCCATTACCGCTTGGCAATTGGAACAGCCAGAAATGCTCAACTACGCATTGGGGGCCAATCAGGGCGCACTCTGGACGAGGCGTTCCCAACTGGCTGTGGAGCGAGTTATAATGGAAAACACAAACAATCGCATATCGGTGATCGGAAGCGCAGGCCGCACAGTATCCGATGATGCCGATCTATTTGGCCATGAAGACGGGAAAGACGCGGGCTTTCCAACCATATTCGGCGCAGTATCATGGGAAGCAAAATCCCTCTTTGGCAGACCACTGGAAATCATTGCCGGTGGGCACTGGGGCAGGGAATCCATAGAAAACGCAGCGGGTGACCATACAAATTATGATACACCTATGGTTACGCTAAACTTCCGTTATGGGATAACCGATACCTTGATTGTCATTGGAGGAATATGGTCAGGCGAGAATACGGATGGCTATGGAGGAGGAATAGGGCAGGGCGTTAATTTGCTAAAGGGAACCTCAATAGCGGCGCAAGGTGGTTTTTTTCAGTTTCAGTGGCAAACAACTGAAAAGGTGGCAATTCATCTATTCGCGGGGGTAGATAATCCCAAAGATGGGGATTTAAATGACAAGCAGCGGTCTATGAATCGTAATATTACGGGCACTCTGTATTATGCCTTTATCCCATCACTCAAATGGGGAATCGAGTATGGATGGACAAAGACTGACTACCTCAATGACAACAGCGCTGACAGCCACCGCATACAGAGTTCTCTAATCTGGCTCTTCTAGCGTAGGGATGCCATCTCTGCATCTGTAAGTTTTAGAATGACTGCACCTAAGCTGTCGTTGAGCTGATCCAACGACTTTGGCCCCACTATGGGGAAGCAGGGGAAAGGCCTCTGCATGAGCCATGCAAGCGCCACCTGGTTTGCGCTGACGGAGCGCTCTTTTGCTATTGAGATTGCCGCATCCAAGGTCTTAAAATTAGCTTCGTGCCCGTAACGCTTAGCGATATGAGGGCGACGGTTATCAGCTCCCGAAGGATTCTCGCGAGAATACTTACCGGAGAAAAAGCCATTTGCCTGTGAAGAAAATGCCATTACCGGCAGCTTATTTTCCGCATGGAAGGCTTCCATTTCCGAGTCCATGAATTGGACACCAGTATTGTCGGGTAAAAAAGATTGGGCCAGACTGTAGCCAACCTGGCTTAGAATAAAGCCAGTAAGACCGTGCTTTTTGGCGGTGGTGGCAGCCTCAATTTGACGCGATACGGACCAGTTTGAGCAGCCATAATTCCGGATAAGACCTGATCGCCTGTGTTCTTCAAGAGACTGAAGGATGTCTAGAACAGGAACGTCGGGATTGTCTCTATGAAGCAAATATACGTCCACATAGTGCGTATTCAGGCGAGACAAACTCTCTGTAAGGTCTTGCCGAATATCGGAAGAAGATAAACGTGCCACAGCCTTGCCCAACTCTGGGTGAGCGCCCTTGGTGCAAACAACCACCTTGTCTCTTACCTTTCGTGAATTTATCCACGCGCCCAGAGTTTTTTCACTTACTCCCCAGCCATCTTTCATCCAAGCGGCGTAGATATGAGCTGTGTCAAAGAAGTTTCCACCGCAATCATAGAAGCGATCCATTAGAGCAAAAGCCAGATCAGTGGGCACAGCAGCGCCAAAATCGGCAACGCCAAGACTAATGATTGAGGGATGTACCGGCAACTGGGGCAGAGGTAGATAACGCATGAAAAAGATACTTAAGGACTTGGGGACTAACTATTTTGCAGTTTCGGAAAAACGACGCTCGCGGACCACGGTAATTTTGATGCTACCAGGATACTGCATTTCTTCTTCGATTCTGGTTCGTAAGTCGCGGGCTAATTGGCTAGCAATTTCGTCTGAACATTTATCGGGGCAAACAATGACTCGGATTTCACGACCAGCTTGCATCGCGTAGCACTCAGTGACTCCAGGGAATGACTTGGCCAAGCTTTCCAACGAGGAAACACGCTGCAAGTAGCTATCGACACTTTCGCTACGGGCGCCCGGTCTGACCGCGGAGATGCCATCACAGATCACAAGTATGCCAGCATAGGGGCTTTCGGCGGGAACCTCAGCGTGATGTGCGGCAACTGCATTTACCACTTGCCAGACCTCGCCGTGGCGCTTGAGAAGGTTTGCTGCTGCTATGGCATGGCTGCCTTCATATTCACCCTCGATTGATTTGCCTATGTCGTGGAAGAGGCCAGCCCTGCGAGCGATTTCGGTGTCCAGCTTGAGCTCTGCTGCAATCAGGGCGCAGAGGTTGGCAACTTCGATAGAGTGGTCGAGGGAGTTTTGGTTATTGGAAAGACGGAATTTTAACTTACCCAACAGCGAGACAATCTCCGGGTGAACATTGTTTATTCTAGTTTTCCTGAGCGCTTCTTCGCCAAACTCAATTACGCTTTGCTTTACTTGTTCTGAGGCATGAATGACTGCCTCTTCGATACTGGCGGGGTGGATGCGACCATCCTTTACCAGCTGAATGAGGGCAATTCTCGCGACTTCGCGGCGGACAGGATCGAAGCTGGAAACCAGCACGCTATCCGGGGTTTCATCAATTAAGAGGGTAACTCCCGTAGCTGACTCGAAACTCTTAATATTTCTGCCTTCACGACCGATGAGACGCCCCTTCATGGCATCGTTTGGAATTGGCACGATGGTGGCTGTAATATCGTGCATGGGCGTGGTAGCCAGCCGCTGCATGGAGTCTATCAGGATGCGCCGCGCCTCATCTCTGACGTTGGCTTCACCAGTTGTAAGGATTTCCTGCTTGAGCTGCCTAAGCTCGTCGGCGCACTTACGCTCTACTTCTTTTTTTAGGGCATCTTGAGCCTGCTCACGGGTAAGCCCGCTGATTTCCTGTATGCGGTCGTGATAGAGTTGCCTTTCCGATTCCAGCGAAATTTTTTCTGAACTAATTTGAGAGAGCTGTTTGGAAAGTTTTTCCTCTTGTTCATGGAGAGCTTTCGAGCGCTCATCAAAAGCTAATTTATCTTTTTCCAATGTCTGAAGCTGGGCCTTGCTTTGTTGTTCCAGCAGACTAATTTGCAACTCTCGCTTGTTGAATTCGGCTTCGACCTCGTTCTTTTTTCGTTCAATTTCCAGATCCGCTCTACTACGAATTTCCCGTGCAGCTACTTGGGCCTCCAGGCGGGCCATTTCGAGAGCCTGGCGGTGCTTTTCCTCAGCAAGCTTCATGAACCTCCGCAAAATAAGCCATCCAACCAAAAAGGCGCCAGCAATGCTTACCAAAAGGGGCATTACTGTCGTCCAGTCTAGGAATCCAGAGAGCGAATTTTGCATGAGAAAGTCGTAACTTAGGTATTTGCCATAATTTAACAAAACGAAAATGAAGTAAAATGCAAAACATAGAGGCGTGACAATGGTTATGGGGACAATATTCCCATGGGTACCAATAAATCCTGTGGGCCAATTGTGATTTAAACTACTTCAAAAGGGTTGCAGCACAAAGACCAACTGTTAATCCTCCCGTAAAACTCTAAAGCATGATAAAGAACATTTGTTGTATAGGGGCAGGTTATGTAGGCGGACCCACGATGGCAAAAATTGCCCAGAAGTGTCCTTCGATACAAGTGACCGTAGTCGATTTGAACAAATCACGAATCGAGCAATGGCATAGCGATGACCTGCCGATATATGAGCCAGGGCTGGACGAAGTAGTCAAAGAAGCCAGAGGGCGTAACCTTCACTTTTCCACTGATGTCGCCAAGGGAATACGCGAGGCGGACATGATTTTTATTTGCGTAAATACTCCTACCAAGACCTACGGAGTCGGCGCTGGCCGCGCAGCCGATCTACGGTATGTGGAGAGTTGCGCGAGGCAGATAGCAGAGATAAGCACAGGGCATAAGATAGTGGTTGAGAAATCGACCCTACCTGTTCGTACGGCAGAATCTATAAAGCGAATACTTGATGCCAATACTGGCAAAGCTACTTTTGAGGTGCTTTCGAATCCAGAGTTTCTGGCAGAGGGCACAGCTATGCAGGATCTGGATAATCCAGACAGGGTGCTCATCGGGGGAGAGCCAACTGAGAGTGGCCAGCAAGCTGTAAACGAGCTGGCATCAATTTACAGGCAGTGGGTTCCTGCATCTAAGATAATTACAACCAATCTTTGGAGTAGTGAGCTTTCCAAGCTGACCGCAAATGCTTTTCTCGCACAGCGCATATCTTCAATCAACGCCATATCCGCACTATGTGAGGCTACGGGTGCCAATGTAGATGAGGTGGCCTTTGCTATAGGGCAGGACAGTCGCATAGGGCCAAAGTTTCTGCGAAGCTCGGTAGGGTTTGGTGGTTCCTGTTTTCAAAAAGACATTCTGAACTTGGTTTATTTGTGCGAGCATTTTGGTTTGCCAGAAGTTGCTGCTTACTGGGAGCAGGTAGTTATCATGAATGATTACCAAAAGCGGCGTTTTTCCAGGCGCATTGTGAGCACGTTGTTTAACACCGTGGCCGGGAAGCGAATAGCGGTACTGGGGTTTGCATTTAAAAAGGACACTAACGATACACGTGAATCAGCAGCAATCTATGTGTGCCGTGATTTATTGGAAGAAAAAGCAAATCTTTCTATTTACGATCCCGAAGTGACGGCAAAGCAAGTTTATGCTGACCTAGGAATCGCATCTGAGCTGCCCTGCGGAACACCGAATCCGCAACTGCAAGTTGCTAGCAGCCCATATGAGGCAGCTAAAGACGCGTATGCAGTGCTCATTCTCACGGAGTGGGATGCTTTCAGGATGAATCAATTGGATTATCGTCGACTTTTTGAGGGCATGAAGCGCCCAGCATTCCTCTTTGACGGCAGGAATATAACTGATTTGGCGGACTTGAAAAAAATTGGGTTTGAGGCTTTTGGGATAGGAAAGGGAACGAAGGAGGCATAGTGAGACTATCATGCCGATCGAATTATAAAACCTACACTTGACCTAGCCCTATCCGCCAGTATATCCGTTAATTTCTGCAGTCTACACAGGATGTAGGCGCGCAATGCCGAGGTGGTGGAATGGCAGACACGCTAGATTCAGGTTCTAGTGCCGCAAGGTGTAGGGGTTCAAGTCCCCTCCTCGGTACCACTAAATTGAGGGTGATTGCGGAGCGGGCTGTTGGAGTTCGCTGGAGATTTTGGTCAGATATTTGCGACTAATCAGTCTCCACAGAACTACGAAAAAGGCAGTTAAAGGAATGGCCAAAATCATACCGAGCAAGCCGTTGAGCGCGACGCCCCAGAAGAATATGGCGATGATGATCGTAAGTGGGTGGAGTCCTGTGGATTTGCCCATTATCTTTGGGGTGAGGATGTAGCCCTCGATTACTTGAACAATTACGAAGACCAGAAGGGCCAATCCAGCCATTACTATGCCGCCATCGTCTTGTATGAATGCAATAGGGAGCGCCAATCCTAGCCCAATTATAGTGCCGAGGTAGGGGACAATGTTGAGAATACCCATTAGCAGGCCTAGAAGAAGTCCGAAGCGTAAGCCGATGACCGTAAAGCCTGTGGCCAGCAATACGCCCATAATGAGGCCAATAATAATTTGCCCTCTGAAGAAGGAGACTACGCTCATTGCGAATTCGCGGATCAGAAAGGTTATATCATCCCGCCAGCTTTCACGGATAAAGGAGAGCTCTTTTTTGATGTCGTGAGTGGGGTCTCGGTCGGACATCAAAAAGAAGAAAAGGTAGATGGGAATGACAGCCAGACCAGTAGCTAGACCTGCTGCCGAAGCTATCCAGTCCTTTAAGGTGCTCACACGCGGCAAGGCCAAGGATGCGTAACTCTGAATGCTTTGTGTGATGCTTGTGCCCAGCTCACTAATGGCTTCATCGCTGAGGTATTGCTTTAGCAAGTCGATTACTTCGGGGGACTTGGCAGCAATATATGTTCGAGCATTGGCTACCAATGCGGGCGCTTGTTGTGCGAAATCAAAAATCTGAGAAATGGCTACGGGAAGAATTAAAGTCAGCAGGCCAAAAACAGTAAGTGCCCCGATTGTATAGAGCAAAATGATGCTCTTAATACGAGAGAGCCCCAGTTTTGACTCAAAAATAAGAACCATGGGGCGAAGGATAAGCGCGGCTATTCCAGCAACTGCAAGCGGCCATAGAACGCCTGAGAATGTGGTCACAAAAAGGCGCATTACCCAGAATAAGGTAAGAACAAACCCGACCAAAACTACCAGAGCCAATGCACTCAGGGCACCAGCCATCATACGACGCTGAAAGGGAGAAAGGAATGCTGCCAGTGGGGCAGATGATTGGGATTCGCTTTGCGGCATGGGCTAGACTGGATTGGCTATCGTAGCTGGAGATTGTTTGCGGGCAAGCCACCAAACAGCGACCAGGCATAGATAAAAGAAGAATACGCCTACTGCTTCGTGCATTACATCGTAATGATTACCAACGTGCGGTGCCAATTTAATAATGACCAAGATTCTGGCGACATTTGCCAGGAGGGCCAGAACAACACTGGATAGAACAATCAGCAGACGATCCAGTTTACTATCTTTCCTTAACAGGGCCAAAAGGAGTGAGAGGAGAAGCGAAGAAGTAAGCAGGCTGAATCCGTTGCATTCCGGAGCAACATGAAAGGGGCGACCTTCGTTAACTAATATGAGCATTGGGCCTTCGGGGCCATTATGTAAACCAAGTTGGGACTTATCGCCTAAGAGCGCCAGCGCATTCATACTGTAGGTGCCTGCTACACCGCGTAGCCACCAATCCAATTTGGGCGCCAATAGCGGAGTGAGTGTAAAAACAAAAAAAACTGCTCCAACAGAAAAAATGGTGCGCTTGTGGCTATCTCCAAAGAGGTAAAGTCCGAGAGAGAGCAGGGTAAGGCAAAGAGAGAAAAGAAGCAGCGGTGAATTCGGAACGAAATAATATGCTGCCAGCATCCCGAACGCTCCCAATAAGGTGAATCGCGCAGAGGGAGTCCAATTAAGGTTACGCAAAGACCAGTTTAGTCGAACGCCCTTGTGGGGCATAACCACAAGAACAATAGCGACAACCAACACCCCGAAAGCGTTTAGGAGCTGGCTTTGTTGCCAAGTTTTCTGCACTAGCCAGAGCAATGCAGGCAAAAAAGAAATCAGCATGAACGCATAGACCAGCAGAGGGCCTAAGGCGTCATAATTAGCCTTTCTTGGGGTGGTGTCAGTTGTGTTGCTTACCATTTGTTATTTATGACAAACTACGAGGGCGGTAGTTACATGAAAC
>CAZHQD010000038.1:0-3067 GCA_964533835.1 uncultured Puniceicoccaceae bacterium
TGGTCACCAAGATTCCCCGTTTCGCTTTTGAAAAATTTGTAGGGGCCGACGACACACTGACCTCCGCCATGAAATCGGTAGGCGAGGTAATGGCCATCGGGCGCACTTTTAAGGAGAGTTTCCAAAAGGCCCTACGCTCACTCGAAATCGGTGCGCGCGGCTTCGGTGGCGGTGGCAAATTCGGGGGCGACGAAGTCACGGACGTTGACCGTATCCGCCCATTCCTCTCACGGCCCAATGCCCAGCGCCCCTTCTATATACGCTACGCCTTCCGCGCGGGTATGAGCCTAGCCGAGGTGCACGAGCTTACCAAGATAGACCCGTGGTTCCTCCGCCAGCTCCACGAGCTATACGAAATGGAGCGGCACCTGGAATCCCTTGGCAAAGCGGGCAGCGCACCCGACGCCGATCTGCTCAAGAAGGCCAAGCACATGGGCTTTACCGATACCCAGATTGCGTACCTCACCAAGAGCGAGCCGAAAAAGGTAAAAGCGCTCCGCGAGTCCATGGGCATCAAGACCGTTTATCGCCTTGTGGATACCTGCGCCGCAGAGTTTAAGGCGTTTACGCCCTACTACTATTCTACCTACGGCGATGAAAACGAGATCATCCCCAGCGATCGTAAGAAGGTGATGATTGTGGGCGGCGGGCCCAACCGTATAGGCCAAGGCATCGAATTTGACTACTGCTGCGTGCACGCCAGCTTCGCCCTCCGCGAGGCAGGGTTTGAGACGCTGATGATCAACTCCAACCCAGAGACTGTATCCACGGACTACGACACCAGCGACCGCCTCTACTTCGAGCCGCTTACGCTGGAAGACGTGCTGGAAGTCTATCATCAAGAGAAGTGCTGGGGCGCCATTGTGCAGTTTGGCGGGCAAACCCCGCTCAACCTCGCCAGCGAGCTGAAGGCCAACGGTGTGAACATCCTAGGCACTCCGCCTGAGATGATAGACACCGCAGAAGACCGTAAGCTCTTCAAAGCGATCCTCGAAAAGCTGGGTCTCAAGCAGCCCGTGAACGCCATCGCCATGAGCGAGGCTGCTGCTATCGAAGAGGCCGACAATATCGGCTACCCCGTCCTCGTCCGCCCCTCATTCGTCCTCGGCGGGCGCGGGATGTTTATCATTTATGATCGGGAAGAATTGCTGAAAGTGATCAAAGACGTCTTTGATGTCGCTCCAGGCAAGCCCGTGCTTATCGACAAGTTCCTCGAAGACGCCATTGAGCTGGATGTGGACGCCATTAGCGATGGCGAGCGCGTAATCATCGGCGGTATGCTGGAGCATATCGAATTTGCCGGAGTGCACAGTGGTGATGCCGCGATGGTACTGCCTCCGCACACTCTGGGCCGCAAGATGCTCGACGACGTGCGCGATGCCACCCATGCCCTCGCCCGCGCGCTCAACGTAGTGGGGCTCATGAACGTGCAGTTTGCCATCAAGGGTGGCGATCTCTACGTGCTTGAAGTGAATCCCCGCGCCTCCCGCACGGTGCCCTTTACCTCCAAGGCCATCGGTGTGCCCCTGGCCAAGCTTGCTGCCCGCTGCATGGCGGGTGAAAAGCTCGCCGACCTTGGGTTTACCAAGGAAAAGACTCCTGATTTCTGGACGGTCAAAGAGAGCGTATTCCCATTTGTGAAGTTTCCCGGAGCACCCATCGCACTCACCCCAGAAATGCGCTCCACGGGCGAAGTAATGGGCATAGACGAGGACCTAGGGCTTGCCTTTGCCAAGACTCAGATGGCCGCTCAGCCGCCTATCCCGCGCTCAGGCAATGTCTTCCTCTCCGTGAAAGACAGCGACAAGCCTCTGGCAGTGGATATCGCGCGCCGCCTGATCGGCCTGGGCTTCACGATCGTCTCCACGGGTGGCACCGCGCGCCACCTTCGCGAAAACGGGGTAGATGTGAAGACCGTGTATAAGATACACGAAGGCCGCCCGCACATTGTGGACCTTATCAAGAACGGCCAGATACAGATGATCATCAACACCCCGCAGGGCATGATCCCGCGGCAGAATGAGAACGTCATCCGCGCTGATGCCGTGAAGCATGGTGTCTCTATTATGACTACGCTGGCCGCTGCCCGTATGGCTGCAATGGCCCTCCAATCCATGCTGAAAAAGCCCGTGACGGTGAAGCCCATCCAAGCCTACCACAAAAAGATAAAGAAGTAGGCCCTCGGCGGATCGGCCACACACCCATCGTTCTTCTCCATTCCCGATGAGCACACTAATCGCACTCTTGCACGGCCCCGACCAAAAGGGGCTTGTGGCCAAAGTGGCAGGATGGATTTTTGAGCGTGGCGGCAACATCATCCATGCCGATCAGCACCGCGACGAGGATCAGGGGGTCTTCTTCCAGCGCGTGGAGTGGCAGCCAGGATCGGCAGACAGCGCGATGGAGATGGCCGCCTTTCGTAAGTTCAGCGACTCTCTAGGCATGCACTCCCGCATCGCCCGTGCTAGCGACCGCCCCCGCGTGGCCCTCTTTGTCTCCAAGCAGGAGCATTGCTTTCACGACCTTGTCCTGCGCTGGAAATCGGGAGAGCTCCCGTGCGATCTCCGCTGCGTATTCTCCAATCACGACGACCTCCGCCGCGACGCCGAATACCACGGCCTCACCTACTACACCGTGCCAGTGACTGCCGCCACAAAGCAGCAAGCGGAGGCCACTGCGCTGGAGCTCCTAAAGGCCGACGGCATAGAGCTAGTCGTCCTCGCCCGCTACATGCAAGTGCTCAGCGCGGACTTCCTCGATAAAATTGGCCGCCCTGTAATCAACATCCACCACAGCTTTTTGCCAGCTTTTGCGGGTGCCAAGCCCTACCACCAAGCCCACAAGCGAGGCGTAAAAATCATCGGAGCCACCGCGCACTACGTGACTCCTGTCTTAGACGATGGCCCCATCATCCAGCAAGCCGTCACTCCCGTGAACCACCGAGACGACGTGGAAGACCTCGTCCGCAAGGGGAAAGACCTGGAGAAAACCGTTCTCGCCCAAGCCGTGCGCTGGCATCTGGAAAACCGTGTGCTAGCCTACGCGAACAAGACTGTAGTCTTTGACT
>CAZHQD010000038.1:3167-22054 GCA_964533835.1 uncultured Puniceicoccaceae bacterium
CCCTCGATGCGGCTAAGCTCTGGAACTCGGCTGCGGAGCTGGCTTGCGCGGAAGGCCCACACACCCGATTGCTCCATGCCCTCGATTTGCTTGATAGCCTTGTCCATCTCGGCAAAGTTTTGCTTTTCCCAGTAGGCCACAGCCACATTGTAGGCGGCCTCTGCGCGTGTGCTCTGGAAGCCCGAGGGATTTTCCGCCAGCGCCTTCAAGACACCGATGCCAGCATCTACCTGGCCTACGCGGATAAGTGCCACGCCCTGCCCGATGGTGGCCCGCTGCACTAGCGCGGCATCCTCGATAAGGCCAATCGCGCGCTGGTATTTCTCAGCAGCCTCGGCAAACTTCTCATTTTCAAAGTCCTCGTGCCCCAGCCGCAACAAAGCCAACCCCGTAAGCGGGTGCTCAGGGTATTTTGCGACAAAGGCATTCAGCCCGCTCGTGGACTGATCCGCGGAAAACTCCGTGGCCACCGCCTGCTTGCGGTATTCCTGAATAAGGCCAAACGCCTGATAGCACACCACACCCAACCCTATCGCCGCTATCGCCCCAAATATGAGCACCCCATTCTTCTTCCAGAAATCCATAAACTTCTCGTCGAACTCGGAGTCGGGCGGCAGTGCGTCTCCCGCCTCCACCGTGGCATGTGCCAGCGTAGGCTTGTTCTTATCTGGAGCGGGGGCCGTGGAGTTGCTTTGGCTGTTCTTCATGATTGGGTAAAAGGGAAGAGAATGGGAAAGTGTGGCAGGCAAGTCAAAGTCTTTTGTGAGGGTAGATGTGGCGAAAGGGGGGCATTATAGAGAAATTTGTCTACAAATGAAAACTATGGTTAGATTGTCATACAGTCGCTCACTGCGGTATATCGAAAAAAGTTGTTAGGAATGAAAATAACATTGTAAACTGAAACTCAATACACACTATACATAACGCGAAATAAGTATATGAAAAAATACTATCATAAAATCCGCATCCACGCGTTATTACTTCTCTCATTATCCTTTGCTACTGGCTGCGCCACTTATCCCGAATCACATCGATTGAGTTCGCTGAAATTCAAAGTTGATGGTAATGGGAAGATCGACACTGAATCGACGGTAAACAATAACACAATATTCTCACTAAATGCTTTCAGACCAGTCGATCCAGTATATGTGAGTACCTATCAAGATATAAAGGGGCTAAATGAAGCAGGAAGATGGGAATACACAGAGGTACCGTGGCCAGGACGTACATCATCCGACATTAATAATCTACTCCCAAATCATTCAGCATCGGTAGTCACATACAAGCGAGATTTAATGCTCGGTCTTAGCTATCTCCCTGCAAGTGTTTCGGCTGAAAAAGGAGAATATCGTGTTGTAATGGACTACATAAAGTATCGCGACGAAATAATTACAGATGCAAATGGCAAATACCTTGGAAATGGACGCGTGGGAGTAGGTTTGCGCCTGGTGGCAGACCTAAAGACATCAAAAGCAAATCTAGACCTTGGCTCACTCGCATTAATAGGATTGAATGCAAAGCTGGGATACTTGAAGGGTAGTCTTTATGTAAATGTCATCGGTGTTGACTCCCAGGATGTCACAAATCTCATCCCCCTCAGCTCGGTAATAGACGAGACCGCGATACAAAATGCATTACAATCCTTGGCCGCAATAAAATCCAAAATTCATGACCCTTCTACTACCCTTACTCCACATATAGTTGCAGTAAATATACCAGAAAATTAATTTAATACTAGAATTTACCTTAAATGCTTGGTATTGGTCCGATGTTATATGTAATAACTCATTGATTTATTGCATAGATGTAATCATTACAATCAAGTGAAGGTTTTTTGCTGCGTTTTTCCTTAAGTTCCAACCTTGTCTTAAAATTCGGATTGTCGAGAATTGAGTCCAAATCCTGCTTGGTAACAAGTGGAAATGCCATAGCCTCACAAAACAATTCTCTATATAATACACCGTTAGCTTTGGCTTCTTTTAAACAATTATAAATTTTACATTTAGTCCTCTCTAAATATTTCCTTCGAAGATCTTCCACAATTGTCGTCCTTAATGATTCAGCATCCTGAAAGAGCTCACATTGTCCCGTAATGCGTGCTTTCGCTCCAGCTCTAGCTTGATCCTGATAACGAGCTGCATGAGTCTCTGCTTTTTTAAAAACTTCGATGCCTCGATGATGATTAGTAGCATAAATAAGAAAGTATCGTATTGCTTCAGCAGTTGGTTCCAAAATTACAGCTTGAGAGACATAATTAAACTTGCATAATAATTTTAAACTTTTACAATATTCTCGTACTGTCTGTTCAACTCTTTCACCATTGCCTGAAGGTTTTTCGAGTATTTTTTCAAGAACTCCTGTTCGCCCAAAAAGTGCCTCGTAGCTGTCAGCTCGGTCTGTAGCTTCTAAAAATCTGTTTATATCTCTAGTCATTAGTGTAATTAAGACTTCACAGCTTCTGTCAGAAACTAGTGGTTGTATATCACTCATGGGAATATCTTTCCACCCCTTTGGATCTAGTAATATAAACCTAAATATATTACCACCAATATCATTCAATATATTTTGAATTTTAAAAATATTTGATATAAAATCTCCTTTTAGTGCAAAAATATTCGTGTTTTTTTCTTCGTTCTTGCTTATTACAAATTTATTTAATTTATCAAAAGCAAGAGGGTTTTTTTCAACTAAGATCGCATACGTTCGAATGATTTTACCTTTACTTTCCTGTCCTTTTTTAATTTCAGAAAGAGCTTCTGTTGCTATACCAAACGAAGAGTCGGTACAATCTTTGGCTGTAACTCCCCATGGACCTGCGAATCCATCAATGTATACTATCGATTCCCACTTTGTGCCAACCTTATATCCCCAATCTACCAAATAATCAGCCAGTAAGCAATGCTTAACATAGGCTTGTTCACGTTGTTTGTAGTGATCGAAATCAGGTTTTTTCATAACAACTCACAATTTGTGGCAATCCATTCCAAGTGGTTCCAGAAAGAATTCTACCAGCCTCCTTCTTTGGCAAACGTATCATCTCCACTGAACGATGTGAAGCAAAACTTACTAACTTATTATTCCCATTGTTTCCAGCGATTTCAACAGGTACCCAGTGACCCCATTGTTTAAAATGAAACGGGATAGAATAATCATTACATTGTTGTAGTAGTTGCATAGCCCAGTCTGGGTGCATAGGACGAGCTTTGGGACCACTCTCACCGCCAGCAATTACCCAATCAATCGGTTGTAAACTCGGAGAATTTACCCATGGTGACAGGTCTATGGGGCCTAATAGTGGTTCACAAGAAAGAAATCTGACTGATGAAGGTATGCTAAGAAGTAATGGAAGTCGTTGCTCAGCCCAAAATTGATCTTCAATTGTAGTTCCCAGCCAAACATTACTAGGCCAATCTTTTCTCCAAGGAACCATCTTATTTATATTTTCTGGACGTTTAGTAAGAAGTAGCCAATCCAACCACGGCGTGGAATCGATTAATTTCCAAAGTCGCAGACGATGCGAATTCAATTCTGCTCGATCTTCAAATACATCTGCCATGCTTGCACAAAACACACGCTCCCTAACTCCTGCTGCCTTTGCATCCTCATTCCAAACCAGCGGTTCTCGCCAGTGATTATCTGTGAAGAATCGTCTAGGCGCATTTTTACCCCACACATTTTTCCCCATACGCTTTGCCCATAATTCAGCATAGCAATGTTGGCACGCTGGGGAAACCTTTGTACACCCCCACCAAGGATTAAATGTATGGTGTGTCCATTCTATTTGTGAATATTTTGCCATATATTAGTTATTTATAATATTTTTAATAATTTCCAGTTATCCAAAAAAATTAAACCACACCTGCCCTGTTTGAGCATCTGCGCTTTCACCTCTCCCCAAAGTACGAATCAATGATTCCACGATACAGTTTGAAATGCGACTGACTCATTTACTAGTGAGGGTAGCTACACCCTAAACGCTGTCAATCTGAGAGATTAATCTGGACATAAGTTCACCTACATTTAGTCTTACCCTACTTCTCACACACAAACTCACTCCATGATTTGGCCTCTGCCTTGAAGATGGGAAACCGTCTCGTTAGCAGGTGCCGCCGCAAAAACTTGCCCACTAGCCAACCGTGATCCCTGCCTCACTGATTCCCGTATAGCCTTCTACTAGTCAAACTAAGGTTGCCCGTACATTACCAGACACCCACACAAATCTATGACCGAAAATTTCAGCATATACACAGGAATCCCAAACAAGACTCAAAACATTACCTTTCGAGACTCAATTCATTATATTTCGAGACTCGTTTCGTTTCCACCTCCAACTTTGAACCTTAAACATTTATCCTTTCGCTTTAAAAAAGTAACCATCCAATTTGTAGTTCTCTTATTACCAGAGAATAAATATTCTAAAACCAAAACAAACGTAGAATTTTGATTTACCTCTAGCCAAAACCTTCAACCATGCAACAAACACTAAAATTTTGCCGAGTCCATGTTACGATATAGCAGCCAATTCAAAAACACCCTCTTTTCGATCCATTTTCGCCCTCTTTTCGCCCACAAAAAAATTTCCATAACGCACATCTACGCTAAACCCCTTGTTTATAGACAATAAAAAATCTCAAACCACACACAGAACTAACGTAAAAAAAATGCACGATTCAACCACTCAAATTTTTGCTACTGAACCACACTCCCAACCGAGAAATCCGCAATCCGAAATTTGCCGTTCTCTTTCAGACCACTTTTCGATCTTTTTTCGCCCTTATTTACTCACCATGAATTATATGAATAACCACAAAAATCCTAAACTATTGATTTCAAAGTATTTAAAATTTTAAAACTTGATATATAACTAACGTAATAGCTCAAACACTTCATTACTCATTCATCATTTTGCCTTAAACTTTCCTTGCCCTACTCTACTTTTTTGGGTTCTTCGGGGAAGGAGCGTGATTTTACTTCTTCGGCGTAGGCGGTGATGGCGGATTGGACGGCGGCGCCGAGGTCGGCGTATTTTTTGGCGAAGGAGGGGTATTTGCCGAGGGTGAGGCCGAGGACGTCGGTGGAGACGAGGATTTGGCCGTCGCAATGGGGGCCGCAGCCTATGCCGATGAAGGGGATGGAGAGCTGCTCGGTGAGGTGCCTGGCCCAATCGGCATCTATCAGCTCGCCGATGATGGCAAAGGCGCCAGCGGCTTCGAGAGCGCGGGCATCGGCGAGGAGCTTATCGCGCTCGGCCTCGTCTTTGCCGAATTTGCGGTAGCCGCCGAGGGCGAAATAGCGCTGTGGGAGCAGACCGATGTGCCCGAGCACAGGGATGCCCGCCAGTACGAGGCGCGCTACGGAGGGCGCGATGTTTTGCCCACCCTCCAGCTTCACGGCCTGGGCGCCGCCCTCCTGCATGAGGCGTGCGCATGTGTCCAGGAGGCGATCGGGGGAGTGACGCCCCTCTTTGAAAGGCAAGTCGGCCACGACGAGGGCATCCGTCTTTGCGCGGGATACGGCGGCGGCGTGGTGCACCATCATGTCCAGCGTTACGGGGATTGTGGTGTCGAAGCCCAAGACGGTCGTGCCCACGCTATCGCCCACGAGGAGGAGGTCCACCCCCGCGCGGTCGGCCAGCGTAGCGGTGATGGTATCGTAGGCGGTGAGGGCTACGATGGGGCGCTTGTGCTTTAGGCTACGAATGGTCTGGGTGGTGACTTTCATGGTTGGGAGCATTATGAGCGCAGGAAAGCAAATACTTCAAGAGAAACTGCCCGCTGCCTGCCCGCACGCGGCAAAATGGTTTGACAGGCAGGGGGTGATTCGGTTGGGGTAACGGGCATGGAATGCGTGATTCTCAGTATTGAGGAGCGTAAAGCGCCGATGGCAGAGGCAATCTCTGGCGGCGCGGCTGGGCTATTGCAAAATGGTTGGTGGCGGTAGTCCGCCATGAAATGCGATGCTGCTTTTGGCTTAAGCAGCTGAAACAAAAAAATGAGCCTAATTTGTGTTTCACGGCGCCGTGGTATGCGCTAGTTGTGTTTGTAGCATTACCCTTTCTCTCATTTTTCCATTTTTCTTTATGCATTTCTTTCCAGATAAAAACACCTTTTTAACCCTCGCCAAACAGGGGAACCTCATACCCGTGACCACCGAGCTGATGGCGGATTTTGAGACCCCCGTCTCCGTGTATGCCAAGCTCCACGCGCAGGGCGGGCCCGCCTTCCTGCTAGAGTCCATCGAGGGCGGAGCGGTGGTGAATCGCTATTCATTCATCGGCTACCAGCCACGCAAAATCTTCAAGGTGGGGCCTACGGAAACCCTCATCACTGAGCGCGGTGGAAAGCAGACCACCGTGGCCACGCCCAAGGACCCGCTCCGCATCATAGAGGACGAGATGGCCCAGTTTAAGCCCGTAAAGATGGAGGGTATGCCGAGCTTTGTAGGTGGCGCCGTAGGCTGCGTGAGCTACGAGTATATCCACTCCATAGAGCCGACCGTAAAGCCCGCCGCGCGGGATGTGCTGGGCTTCCCCACGCTGCACTTCCTGATTGCCGATACGCTGGTAATCTTTGACCGCGCCCGCCAGACGCTCCGCCTCCTCCACAATGCCCATATCGAGACAGACGCCTCCGCTGCTTACGATGCGGCACTGGCCACGCTGAGGCAGCTCGCAAGTGTGTTGGAGAAAGGGCGCGCCGTGCCCACCGTGCCCCTCGGCGTGGTAAACGATAAAGCCCTGGAGCCACCGGCGGGGAACTTCACCCGCGAACGCTTCGAGACCATGGTGGAAGACTGCAAGGAATATGTGCGCGCGGGGGATATCATCCAGGTAGTGGCCGCCCAGCGCTTCGAACGCCGCTTCGATAAATCCCCGCTGGAGCTCTACCGCGCCCTCCGCGTGGTGAACCCCTCCCCCTACATGTTCCTCTACGATGTGGGCGAGTTTGCCCTTGTGGGCGCCTCGCCCGAAGTCCATGTAAAGCTCACTGAGAACAAGGCCATCATCAGGCCTATCGCAGGCACCAGAGCACGCGGCGCCAACGCCGCAGAAGACGCTGCCAACGCCACCGATCTCCTCGCCGACGAAAAGGAGCGCGCCGAGCACCTGATGCTTGTGGACCTCGCCCGCAATGATCTGGGGCGTGTTTGTACCTACGGCAGTGTAAAGGTGCCCGAGTATATGATCATAGAGCGCTATTCCCACGTGATGCATATCGTCTCTCAAGTGGAGGGGGAAATGGCCGCGGGTAAAAATGCCTACGACCTGATGCGCGCGACCTTCCCAGCGGGAACCGTCTCCGGTGCGCCAAAGATCCGCGCCATGCAAATCATCTCAGAAATGGAGAAAGAAAAGCGTGGCCCCTACGCAGGCGCCCTGACGTATTTCAGCTACGATGGCAATCTGGACTCCGCAATCTGCATTCGCACCGCCCTGCTGCAGAACGGGTCTCTCTACGTCCAGTCGGGCGCAGGCTTGGTGGCGGACTCTGTGCCAACGTCCGAATACATGGAAACCGTGAATAAGGCCAAGGGGATGCTCAAGGCAGTCGCGCTGGCTGAAGGCATGCAAATAAATTAAGAATTAAGAATTATAAATCAAATACAGACTGCACAAATTGCTGGTGGCGGATTTGGCTCAGGGTCTCTATCTGACACGACTCATTAAGGAGATGTGAAATTGTGCAGCTGGTGGGATTGCCTTTTTACAGGGGATGGGTTTATTTTGCGTCAAGCAGGTAGAAATGTCGGTTTCTGCTGCTCTGGGTATGTAAATGCTTTTGCCTTCTCCTGTATGACTGCACCGAATGCCACTATCGCCGCACAAACAGACCCCAAGGACTGGGTGGAGCTGTATGGCGATTACCTCTACCGCTTTGCCATGACTCGCGTCCGTGATCCTGCGCTAGCCGAGGATATGGTGCAGGAGACGTTCCTCGCCGCCTTGCGCAAGCGAACCTCATTCGCGGGCAGAAGCAGTGAGCGCAGTTGGCTTGCCAGCATCCTTAAGAACAAAGTCTATGACCACTTCCGAAAGCACTCCCGAGTGACCAACTACAGCGAGGAGGCCTTCTTCGAGAAAGAAGAGAAAGACCTCTTCACCCATGACGGCGAGTGGCCAGGCGGCTGGAAGCCCGAAAGCGTCCCGCTTGACTGGAGCGAAAAGCCTGGCCGCGGGCTCGACCGCGAGGAGTTTTGGCGCGCTTTCCACCACTGCACCAGCCTCCTCCCGCGCAATGTAGCCCAAGTCTTTCAAATGCGTGAAGTGGACGAGCTGGAGACCGACACCATCTGCGAAACCCTCAACATAACCCCAAACAATCTCTGGGTAATCCTTCACCGCGCACGCCTCGCCATGCGCAAATGCCTCGAAGAAAACTGGGTGCGCCGCGACGAGAAAAGCAGCAACTAGTACCTGCCCATTTGCCATGTAATTTTCCCGCGCTTTCTGAGACTAACCTGTAGAAACAACACTCAACGCTTCGAGTCCACACCTCAAATGGCCCTCTGGCAAACCATAGAAAATAGCTGCGCAAAAACACTCTGGAAGCTAACTCCCGCGTGCGATAAGGCGGTGGTGCTGGCGTCGCGTCGGATGGAGGAGCCGTTGCCCTTCTGGACAAAGCTTGGGCTGGAGATCCACTACAAGCTGTGCTGTGTGTGCCTGCACTACCAGAACCAGCTTGAGGCCATCCACAAAGCAGCTCCCACGTATGCCGAGCAGATGGAGGCGCTGCCCATCGCGGAGATGAGCCCCGAGTGCAGGGAGCGGCTGAGGAAGGCGGTGGGAGAGGCGGGGGAAAGGAAGAAGTAAGTATGAAGAAGTTTCTGAAATTATAAATTCAAAATTATAAATTATAAAACTGAGACAGGATGCTTATTTGCGTCCTTTCATGTGCTCCTCGCTATCATAAGTCAGTGTTCTAAAGCAATTTACAATGAGACGCTGCATCTAAACGAAAATAATATAATTAATAAGAATCGTTAATCTTACATTAGTACAAATCCTTACTGCGTTAATTTTTTGTTACGGTTACTTTTTAAACTTGAAATAACGTTAATTTTTCTTGAGAATAAAAGTCCATGAATGCGATAAAGTCATACATATCACTGTTGGTTATCTCGTTGTCTCAATTTGAGGCTTCTTCCACCCCCCCCCCCTCCAAATTATATTCCTAAGCATCCGCCTCAAATTGGATGGGCTGATGCTAAGAGTGCAGGTGCTGCTAATTATTCACTGACTGACGTATCGTTTGAACCATCTGAGGCTGACCTTTCTGCTATCGCCGAGACACGGGCCAAACTGTTTCCTTTAGAACTCTCTCATTTACCTGAACCACCTTCCCATTTGAGATCAAAGAGGACAGGCCGTGTGACGCCTTCACCGCTGCAAAGAGCAACTACTAAGCAGTTGATGGAAGTAGCGATTTCGGAAAACCTCAAAGCAGTTTCTGATTCCTATATAGTCACTTTCACCGAGGAGGCATTCCCATACGCGTTTCAGAAGACTGATACAACACCTGCACAAAGAGTTCATTCCTCAGGAGCCACTCTGACTGAACATGCCAAACAAGTCGTTTCCAGTGTTGGGGGAGAGCTTTATTACACATGGGATGTGGCAATATCTGGATTTGCTGCCCGCTTGACCGTGGAGCAAGTTGAAAAGCTACTAGAATCTCCAGAGATTAAGGCTGTAGAGCGAGATGCTGTGCTTACTCTGTCTTATAACCAAACCAACTTGCCAGTTGGCTTATGGGGGCTGGATCGTATTGATGAGCGAAATGATCGTCTCATGGGTGCGCCTGATGAAAACGTATACAGGTATGCTCGGCGTGGTGAAGGTGTACATGTATATGTTATCGACTCGGGAGTGCGTGGTACACACGTTGATTTTACAGGCAGAATGGGAGCAGGGTTTTATGTAGTTGGTGGTTCGACAACTGATACAAATGGCCATGGTACCCATGTTGCAGCCACAATCGCTGGCACCACTCACGGAGTGGCAAAGGCCGCAACGATCCATCCAGTTCGAGTAACTGAAGATGGATATATTATAGCTAGTGATGTGATAGAGGCCATCGAATGGATTATTACACATCATAACTCATCAGAGCTGGCCGTTGCCAATATGAGTTTTGGTTGGGCACCAACAAATCCTCGTTATGATGACCCAGTCGGATTCGAAGACGCAATAGATAACCTGATAGCGGATGGCGTGGTTGTTGTCTGTGCAGCAGGAAACTCGTTCTCAAATCTGGACATCAAACCTCACTATCCAGCAGCATTTCCACAGGTAATAACCGTTGGGTCAGTTGATAAGGATGACAAGCGCTCCGCTTTTTCTAATTTTGGATCACCTGTGGATATATGGGCACCTGGTAGCGATGTTCTTTCGGCAGGTATCGCTAATGATACTGCCACAGCAACTTTTTCTGGCACTTCGATGGCTGCCCCTCATGTTGCGGGCGTTGCCGCTAGGTTGTTGCAGATTTATCCTGGTTCATCTCATGTGCAAATAAGAGATCACATTGTTTCCACCGCCTCCGCTAACAAAATCTCAGGCAGTCTAGGCGGGGCAGCCAACTTGCTACTCTTCATGAATGGCTGGTTTTACCCTTTCCATTCCTTAGGCGAGTGGCAGAATAGTGACCTGCCCTACACAGGGCAGTGGGTATATATGACACCGATGAATAGTTGGATTTGGTCGGATCCAGTCGGATTCTACCCTTGGTTCTGGATAGACTCGATTCAAGACTGGTATCTGTTGCAAGCAGACACTCCATTTCTTACATTCTTCCATTATCCGCCCTCTGGCGGCCCCCCTTCTTTGGTTATTTACCAAGAGTAACATTCATCAATAAATAACACCAGCTTGCCCGCTCTGTGCCGTGATGCCAGAGCGGGCTTACTAACAATGAGAATCTCCACACTCTTACCCTTTTTCTTTTTTTTTATTCACACCTTAAACGGGTTGCCATCTCCCGAACTCGGCAGATTGATGCTTAGGGTAGAAGACTTGCCGATCTACTTGGGCGGTGGCTCTGGAGATCGCTACTCATTATTCTGGTGGAAAGACGAGCCCCTGTTGCTCCTCCCAAGATCGACGCTTGTAAAAGTAGAAGGTTATCCAGACAACCCAACGTTGAGGGCCATCACAGTGGGGCGTTCTGATACATTTCCCGTGCGGCTCTCACTTGCGGGTGAATCTCTCTTTGTAAGAAAAGAGCGCTTACTGTCAGCTCCGTGGATTCCAGATGCATCTGAATTTTATTTTACAAGCGAGAGCATTGAGAGTTGGGAAGCGTTGCATAGCCAATTCATGTTACCCTTATCTGATAATTCAGACAAGTTATCCATGATATTGCCAAGAGATAACGTCTTTAAAGACAGGGGAACCATTTATGCAAATCCTGGCGAAAGTGTGAACCTGATGTATTTTGATACAGAAAGCGTAAGGTGGGAGCCTCTTGACGGATTCCCGTTTTCTATGAATCGTGGGCTTGGAACAGAGTTTCTAGTGGCGGACGGTGTTGTCCTTTGGGGTGGTGAGGGAAATATATTTGATTTAACCGAGGTGTGGAGAGGGGTGCTTGGTGACGATTCGATCTCATGGGCATCTGAGCCCGAGATTTTACTCAGCACTACCAACGGCGATTTTGAAATCGAAGGTGGAAGTTCAGGTCCGCAATTACATGAAATTACAAGAAATCCTTCAACGGGCACCTTTTTTCTGGGACTTGAATTGGGTATAATGCGAGGAAATAATCGCGCGACAGAGTTTGCCTATGTGCCGAATACTTTTTTTGACGCATCCGCTTTTTGCTTTCCGACGCATAATCGGAATTTTGTTCTTGCTGGTGGAAATGGGCCAGCCCTTGCGTGGTCGGCAGATGACGGGCTTACATGGACTAACATATCTGAGTTGGTTTATCCCTACGCAAAGGCGGACTCTGGCGAAGTTGTTTTCATAGTTGAAGACCCCCACAACCGAGTAATTGTCGGTATTCTCGACTATTTCGACCCACAAAGCCAAACGCTGAATATTGTTGAAATCAACCTACCTAGTGATGCGAAAGCGATTGATGCTGCTGCGAGCTTACACTCTGACGGTTGGGCTCATTCGACCAGATTGGGTTGGTTGTGGATAGGCTCATATCCTTGGGTATGGAGCGCGTCGCATCAATCATGGCTTTGGACGGCAAACTCCTTGCAGGAGGGATTGTGGATTTGGGATACAAAAATTGGTTGGCTATGGGCAGTTGATGCTATTTATCCGTGGCTATGGGCAGGTACGGATAAAGAGTGGCTATGGTTTGGTGGAATTGGTGAATCTGGTCGATGGTTTTGGTCGGTAAATGAAAATGACTGGTTATTGATTGAGTAACGTTATTTGTATGAAACTGGGAGACGGGAAGGTTCATTGATTCAGTGTGACTTTACTCAAAATGGGGCGGGCGGGAACCCCAAAAAAGGTGAATTGGGGTTGAGAGGGGCGTGTTTGTGGGTATTGATGAGTTATGTCCTCAGAAGAGCTATTGCACGAGGTAGGCATTTTTGATCCCTCAGACGCCAAGCAGGTTTTGGCGGTCTTTGAGGCCGAGGGTATCCCTTTTGAAATAGAGGCTGACCACTCTGCGCTTGAGGATCCCAACAGACCATTGCAGCTCTATTTGTGGATGTTTCCTGCGGGGTCTAAGTTTGCGATATTTGTGCCCGAATCCTCTTTGTCGCAGGCTGAAGCGATAGTAAAGAAGCTGTATCCCGTGTAAGGAAGAGTGCGCTATGCCTGCTATCCTCATCACCTGCGAACACGCAACGAACTTCGTGCCCCTTGGTTATAGGGAGCGGCTGGGCATACCGCAGGATGTCTTGGAGAGCCATCGCGGATGGGATGCGGGGGCGTTGGAGCTGGCGGAGCGACTGGCGGGAGCGCTCGGGGCACAGTGTTTCTTGGGCGGGGTATCCCGTTTGGTGGTAGATTTGAATCGTTCGCCAGAAAATCCGGCGGTATGGTCGGAATACACGCGGGAGCTGCCCGTAGCAGAACGGGCAAAGCTCATGTCTCTCTATTATTCGCCCTATCGCTTGGCGGTGCACGAGGCGGTAGAGAAGTATTGCCATGCGGGGACACCCGTGGTGCACCTCTCTATCCATAGCTTTACCCCTATCTGGGATGGGCAGAAACGGCCTACGGATATCGGTATCCTCTTCGACCCCGCCCGCCAGTTTGAAATAGCCATTGCTTCTCAGTGGAGAGCTGCCCTCCAATCCCGACTGCCCGCAGGCATTGCCATCCATGACAACCAGCCCTACAAGGGCACCGATGATGGTCTCACTACGTTACTTCGCACATTCTTTGAAGATCGCCTATACGCAGGCATTGAGCTGGAGGTCAACCAGCGTTTCCCACTCGGCTCGGGAGCAGAGTGGGAATCACTTTGCGCGGCGATTGTGGCTGCAGCCTGTATTTAACGGGATTAGCAAATAAAGTTTCCCCACTGCGACTTCCATTCCACTATGCTGGCCCTATGAGTACCATGAAGCGTCCCAACATTCTCTGGTTTATCTCCGACGATACGGGGTTCGATATGCTTGGCCACACGGGGGGGCCGCGCGTTACTCCGTACATAGACGGACTAGCCCGCGAGGGCATTTGCTGCACGGGCTTCCACACGTGCTCCCCCATTTGCACGCCCAGTCGCTACGGCTATTTCACGGGGAAATATCCTGGCCGCTCTGAGACGCCGCGTTTCATAAAGAGGCACCCCACGGATAGGCACTATGACCTTGGTTTTGAAAACGAAATTCTGCCTGGCGAGGCCAATTTCGGGAGCGTCTTTCAAGCAGCAGGCTACCACACGGGCGTAGTGGGGAAATACCATATTGGCGGTTCGCGGCAAGCATTGGCGGGCAACACCTACGCTCCCGATGAAGACCCTTGTGCGCCAGAAACCGCTTCCAAGCTCAAGGCCGATTACGCCGCTATGCAGGCTTATTTCCAAAAGCTGGGCTTTGACTATGCCGATGGCCTCTCATGGGACAATACCGACGCAAGACCGCTGCGCGCCCTGCAGTTTCACAATCTTGAGTGGCAGACGGATCACGCGCTCCGCTTCTTGCAAGCTGCCGCATCTGCGGAGAAGCCATTTGCTTTGCACTTTGGCTTCACTACACAGCACGGGCCGCATCACACTACCTCTATGGAAACAAGCGGCCTCGAAACAGAGTGGGGGTTTCTGGACGAAGCCCCCAAAGTGCAGGCCCCGCGCACTAGCATTTTCCACCGCATTCGGGCCGCAGGCTATGATCCCAAAAACCACCTAGTGGCAGGAGCCGCATGGATGGACGACGCGATTGGGGCCGTCTTGAGGCAACTCGAAGCGCTCGGCCTTGCGGACAATACGATTGTTATTTACTCCACAGACCACGGCCCTGGCACTCGGAATGGGAAATTCACCTGCTACCAAGGGGGTACTCATATCCCCTTCTTTATCCGATGGCCTGAAAAGCTACAGGCGGGTGGCGTATGCGACTCCCTTCTGCAAAACGTGGACTTCCTTCCCACTCTCTGTTCGCTGGCAGGAATTACCGCGCCCGTCGGGATAGATGGGCGAGACAGGTCTGGGGCGCTTACGGGCCGAGAGTCAGCGCCAGAGGAGGAAGAGCTTTATTTCGAACTGGGGCGTTGCCGAGCGGTGCGAACACGGCGGTGGAAATATGTGGCGTTTCGGCACCGCGCAAATGAACTCAAAGCGATGAAGGAAGGCCGCACGGCAGGCGCCTACCGCCAAGTGCGAGACTTCGGCGGTGATTACCCCATGCACCTCTACCCACACTACTGGGACGCCGACCAGCTCTACGACCTAGAAAAGGACCCACAGGAACAGCGAAACCTCCTGCACACCAATGGCTCGCCTAAGCGGGCTGAGCATGCGGCTGTCTTGGCTGATATGCGTGAACGCTTGCGTAAGCGGCTGTCCAGTTTCAAGCATCCTTTCCCCATGGAGGCCGACCCATGGACGGCAAGCGAGGACTACCGCAGGCTTACACGCGTGAACAACGAAGACTCCTCCATTTACGAGATTGATTGGTATAAAGAAGGGGCATGGTAGCGGTGGGCAAACGCCCCAACCATAGTATGGGCGTAAGCTTATGCAAAAACGACTTGATGGCCGTAGATGCACCTTGTGCAAAAGCTACTGGACAGGTGAGGCGTTTTTTGTGTTTTTGTTGTGCTTTGATTTAACCCTGCCATTCTGCATCGTTATCTGATCGCTGTCCCCTATGTATCTAAAGGAACTCCGCATCAATGGCTTTAAGAGCTTTGCCGAGCCGACCAAGCTGGTGTTTGGCCCGGGCATGATCGCGGTCGTAGGTCCGAATGGCTGCGGAAAGTCGAACATAGCCGATGCGATTCGCTGGGTATTGGGGGAGCAGAGCAGCAAAAGCCTGCGCGCGGGCAGCATGGAAGATGTGATTTTCCAGGGAACTACGAACCGCAAGCCGCTGGGCCTCTGTGAGGTCTCCCTGCTTTTCACGGATTGCGAAAAGCAGCTAGGCACCGATTTTAAGGAAGTGGAAGTCGCGCGGCGTGTCACGCGCGGTGGGGGCAGTGACTACTACATAAATGGCAAGGTAAGCCGCCTGCGGGACTTGCAGCGGCTGTTTTTGGATACGGGGATAGGCACGGTAAGCTACTCCTTCATGCTTCAGGGGCAGATAGACAAGGTAATCTCCTCAAACCCTGCGGAGCGGCGACTGATCTTTGAGGAAGCGGCGGGCATCTCCAAATACAAGGCACAGCGGCGGGAAGCCCTCAGCAAACTGGCGCTGGTGGATACCAATCTCGCACGGGTGACCGATGTGATGGAGGAGGTAGCGCGGCAGAGCGGCACCCTAAAGCGACAGGCAGCCAAAGCCCTGCGCTACAAGCGAATCAAGCACAGGCTTACGCACCTTGATCTCTGCTGGGCAGCACACGAAAACAAGCGGCAGCGCGAAGAGCTCCGCAAACTGGAGACGGAGGCAGCAATCCTCCGCGCGCGGATCCAAACTCAAAAGGAGAAGCTGGAAACAGGAGAAGCACGCCTGAGCGCAGCACGGGAACGGCAAAACGCCATAAATACGGAGCTGAATGAGGCGCAGCAGGCCATCTACGCCCTTCGGAGCGAAAAGGAAACCGCTCAAAGCCAGGCTCAGATGAACGAAGTGCGGGCCGCAGACCAAGAGAAGCGTATAGAGCAAATCCGCGAGGAAATAAACCAACTGGAACACCGCAAGCAGGAGCTGGAGGCACGGGCCGCAGGTGAGGCCATGACGCGGCAAGAGCAGCTCAAACTCTTCGGCGATTCCGACGATATTTTCAGAGAGAGACAAAAAGCGCTGGACGAGGTGCAGCGCCTTTTGACCACGGTAGAAGCCACCCTGCATAACAAGAAACAGGCCATACTGATGCAGGAAAGCAGCCTGACACGGCTACGCTCCAACTGCACTACACTGGAAGTGGACCTGAAAACCTACCAAGTGCGCCATGCTAACCTGACCGAAGAGCTTCAGCGGCTAACGAATGAAGAGCAGGCGCAAGACGAGGCTTTGGGCCAGATTGTGGCCACTTTCGCGCTCCGCGAGCAGGAGCGCTCCCAGTCGGAAACAGCCATTAAGGAAGCTCAAGCGGCAGAGCTTAAAGCTCGGGAAAACTTTAGGTTAGTTCAGGCCGACATCCAGAAGGTGGATAGAGAGTTGGCACGGGTGGGCGCGCAGATTGGCGTGCTTGAGCAGCTACAGGAAAAGCTGGAAGGGTTTGGCGAAGGAGCGAAGGCGATCTTGAAGGGCCAGCTTGGCTCTACCCTACCCGCCGATGCCTACAAAGTAATCGCGAAGCACCTTCGCGTGGAAGACCCTTCGCAAACCGCCGCATTGGAAACCTTGCTCGGCGCAGCCCTAGACGCCATAGCTCTTGAGGATATGGCGCTGGCCAAACCAGTAGCCTCTGAGCTGGATACCAAACGACTGGGGCGTGTGTGCCTGCAAGTGCCTGCCCCTGGGCGCGCGCCACGGATTTACACCGATTTGCCCTCTTGGCTCACGGAGGCAACAAGCTGCGTAACTACTGAGGATGAAAAGCTCTCGGGGCTAGTCTCGAATCTCCTCAGCGGGTGCTTTTTTGCGTCAAGCTTGAGTGAGTTCCTGGCATTCTGGGAAGAGCGGCCCGATTTTGAATTTACTCTCGTGGCTACCAATGCTGGAGAGCTGGTGGACAGGCGTGGCCTTATTTACTGCGGTCGTGCGGCGAAAAGCGGGCAGCAATCCAGCTTTCTCCAGCGTGGCAATGAAATCAAAAAGCTCAAAAAGGAGCAAAAGCAGCATCAGGAGGAAATCGCGGAGCTGAGGGTGAAAGCGCAATTGGCGCAGGACGCACTGGATGCCGCTGGCCGTATGGTGGAGGAAAAGCGAAAGCGCGCCAGCGAGGTAGCGCAAGAGGCTACAACCCTCCGCACACAGGAGAAATCGGCGCGGCTGGCTCTGGATCAGCTTCGGATGCGCGCCACGCAAAGAAAGAACGATTTGATAGGGCTGGATAAAGGCAAAGCAGACTCCGAGCAACGCCTCGAAAAAGCCAAGGCCGATCTAGCTCTTGGTGAAAGTAAACTGGAGGAGCTGCGAGGCGCGCTCTCCGCCGCTGAAACCGAGGTGACTCGCCTCCGAGACGAGCGGGATGCCCAACGGGAACGCTTTAATGAGGTGCGCCTCGAAATTTCCGAGAAGCGGCAGAAGCTAGCCATCATAGACAAAGGCATCGTGGACCTTGAGCGCCAGAAGCAGGAGGTATCCATTACCCGCACAAGGCGTTTACAGGAAATCGATAATTTGCGTGAGCAAATAGGCCAACTCAGAGCTCAGGCAAAGACCCAGCGCGAGCGAGCGGATGAGCTGGGCTCCCGAATAACCCTCACGCTACAAACACTGGAATCCCGCAAGGCCGATCTGGCTGCGGCACAAGAGCAGATAAAGGAGATTGAAGGCTCTCTAAGCGGAGTGCGCGAGTCTGTGGATAAGGATAGCGCGGAGCTTAATCAGCGAGAGCTGAGGCAGACCCGCTTGCAGGCTGAACGAGATTTTCTTTCGCAAAATATCACTCGTGAATACCAGGTAGAAATCGGGGAGATCGACTGGCGGCGCGAACTTTGGATGGCGGGAGACGAGCTGCCTGAGCGCATTCGCGTAGAAATAGAAGAAGACGACTCCGCTCCCGCCGAGGAAACTGCCCCCACAGAGCGCCCTGAACCAAGTGCGACGGATCTGGAGAACGTAACGGAGCCAGACTGGGCTCAGCTTCAAGATGAGGCGAAAAACCTGCGCTCCCGCCTAAACGCCATTGGCCCCGTAAATCTAAGCGCTATTGAGGAATATAAAGAGCTTCGCGAGCACCATGCGTTTTTGAAGGCACAGAGTGACGACCTCTGGCGCTCCAAGGAAAAACTAGTGGCCGCGATAGACGAGATAAACCAGACCTCCCAAAAGCTCTTCCGCGAAACCTTTGAGCAAATCCGCAAAAACTTCTCCTACACCTTTGAAACTCTCTTTGGCGGCGGATCTGCTGATCTCCAATTGATTGACAACGAGGACGTGCTGGAGAGTGGCATTGAGATAACCGCCCGCCCGCCAGGCACTCGCCTGCGCAATCTGGGGCTGCTCTCAGGCGGCCAAAAAACTATGACTGCCGTGGCGCTGCTCTTTGCCATTTATATGGTGAAGCCCAGCCCGCTCTGCGTCTTAGACGAAATTGACGCGCCGCTGGACGATGCGAACATTGGCCGCTTCTGCGACATGGTGAAGAAGTTCCAAGCCTATTCGCAGTTCGTTGTAATCACGCACAGCAAGCGCACTAT
>CAZHQD010000039.1:0-22027 GCA_964533835.1 uncultured Puniceicoccaceae bacterium
GGGCGCCTAAAAACAATCCTGCTAGCGATCAGTTTGGCCACTATCCCTGTTTTAAGCCACTCTGCAGGCTCAGGTGGGTATGATATGCTAAATCTCTTTCTAATTTTTCTCCTTTTTATTGGCCTCTCCAGATTTATTGAAAATCCTAACTCTGCCAATCTCTCGCTTAGTATACTCTCAGGAGTATTATTGGCACAGTGCCGCGCAGAATCAGTCCTCTACCTCATCCCTCTTGGGATAGCGCTCATAATCAAGCGCCAATACCTTCTCCAAAAATACCACTTCTGGCCTTTGAGCTTCTTTTTGCTTTTAGCTCCTGTTGCCGTCCAGTTCTTTGGTTCTCGCAGCTATTTCGACGAAGGCAACCCTGCTGATGGCACTGGCTTCTTCGCTTTGAAATACGTTCCCACTAACCTCAGCAACGCCTTTGCCTATCTGACTGACACGTCAGGCATCTACAATAATTCCCTCCTCTTCATGGGCAGTTTTCTCGGCTTTGTAGCCGTGGCTCTTTGGTTAATCTTCAGAAAAAAGCTACCAAAGCCGACGATTAGTCAGCTCGCACCGACTTTTCTGATTAGCCTCGGACTCTTTCTTACCTTCAGTGTGTATATGCTCCTCTATTGGGGCGATTGGAGGGACTCCACCGTAAGCCGTTTCAGTCTGCCACTCCAATTTTTCGGAATTCTTTTCTTCACAGTATTCATCCTCAAAAATACTTCTAAATACATCGCTTATTTCGCAGGTGCCGTAATTGCCTCGATTACAATCACCTGTACCCTGCCCGCCATCAGCAAAAACCGCTGGAATAAGACCCTCTACACAGGTCATCAAGAACAATGGTGGGCAAAAATCATTGAGTCCTATGGAGATGAAAAAGTCCTGTTCATATCCCCTTCTGTCCAACTCCCCATACTAATGCGCAAGTCAGGCATTAACATTGACTATGCCAATGAGAATAAGGCAAAAATCAAAGAGTATCTCGACAGTGGCCGTTTTGAGAAAATTATCGTTCTAGAAACTGTTCAGCGCACCACTAGCTTCGGTAAGCAAGTTGTCCAGCATAAGCTCCTCGACCCCGCGTTCATCCTCCACCATCTTGATGACTTTAAATTCAATTCCAACGCAGACTCCCGCATCAGCGAATTAGTGGATGTAAAACTAGATTAGCAGACTCACACAGCCAGCGCGTTTATACTTCCGCCGTAGGGTATATACTTCCTCAACCCCTTGGCGTCTTGTGGGAGCGTTCCGCCACCAAGTGTAGTCCATTTGTAGCCCATATTCCTTCCAAGTAGGTCTACAAGTCTCTCGAACTGTGTTGAATCATGTTCATCATGGCTGTGTGGCGATAGTTCTATGACCATCTTTGGCTTTTGCTTCACGAGTGCGTCCACTCCCCCCACAAGGATTGGCAACTCGTTGCCATCCACATCCAGCTTCACAAAATCTATGCGTTCTACCCCAATGCGTCTTAATAACTCCGTGAGGCTGATCTTCTGCACATTCCCCAAGTCCTTCTTCTGACCAAGGTGCAGCGATTCGCTCTTCACCTCACCCCCTATTGGCCAGCTTGCATAAATCTCTGTGGGCATCTCGTCGGACTTCCCATCCGTTAGCAGTGCATGGCAAATCACTACACGCTCCTTTAGCTCTGGGTTCAATTCTAGGTTTCTCTGCAGTTTCTTTACCCCATATTCGGTTGCCTCAAAAGCAAATACCCTACCCTCTTCTCCCACTAAACGAGCAAAATGCAAAGTATGTGCGCCGATATTAGCTCCTATATCCAGAACAACTTGACCAGGCTTGATTAGCTTTGCGTATGCAGCTACCAAATCAGGCTCAAATTTGCCTAACAAGTAGATGCTCAAGTCCACACCTTCAGCCAGATCAAGCTCCCAATTCAATCCACCCCTGCGAAATATCCCTTTGTCTTTTTTCCCTACCAGCGCGCGCGCAGTGTGTACACACTTGTAGGCTGCACTTGCTATGGATACTTTTTGTCGTGTGCTTAGGCGTAACATTGTTAGTTGAGCAGATCGCAATGCCAAACACCACAGCCCCTCTGGTCAATCCGAATATATGCCTCATTCCCATTTTCCAATTGCAGCCGTCTCATTGCGCTCTTTTCTTTAGCACATGGATACCTTCATTCTCGGAGTTGACGGCGGCGGTACTAGCTGCCGCGCAGTATTGATTGACAGTGCGGGCAAACTCCTCGGTCACTGCGAAGGAGGCCCAGCCAACCCCAAGGCTGCTGGCTGGCAGGAAGCAAGAAATGTCCTAAGCGATCTCTCCGTAAAAGTTTGGCACGCCGCGGGTCTTGAGCCGCGGCCCGCTACCGCCGCATTCCTCGGCCTTGCTGGTCTCCGCTTGCCTATTGAACAAGAATCATACCGCCAATACCTGACCCCACTCCGTTTGGCAGCTCAGGATAAAGTCCTCTGCGACCACGATCTCCGTATTGCCCACGAAGGTGGTTTGCTGGGGAAAGAGGGTGTCGTCCTCGTCGCTGGTACAGGTTCTGCCGCCTATGCCCGCGATTCCAAGGGAAATTCTGCCCGCGTTGGCGGCTGGGGATGGCTTATTGACGATGGTGGCAGCACTTGCTGGATGGGGATGGAAGCCATCCGTGCTGTTGCTCGCGCTGCTGACCATCGCGGTCCCGAGACCATTCTTACTGATGTAATTAACCGTGAATGGGGTCAGGAAACTCCTGATGAGCTACCTGTAAATTTCTACAAAAACCCGCTACCACGCGAGTGGGTCTCCAAGCTCGCTCCTATGGTATTCTCTGCCGCCGCCTCTGGAGATGCTGTTGCTGCCTCAATTATTGATCGCGGTGCGGAAGAGCTGGCAGACCTCGCCTCGTCTGCCGCTCGTCGTCTCAACTTTGGTGCCCGTATACCGGTCATAGTCAATGGCGGCCTGGTAAAGGCGGGCGACGCCTTTCTCAAACCGCTTGCTTCCGCTCTTAGTCGCTACCTTCCCAACGGCAGCCTCGTTTCTCCCGAACTTCCTGCCGTTTTTGGAGCTGCTCTCCTCGGCCTAAAACTTGCTGACATCGAGCCAACCGATACAATCATCAATAACCTAAGGCTCGCCGCAAAGTCCACTGTTGCAGCCTAGTGCTTTCCCCTAGCGTCTTTTTAGCGCTTGCTGGATAGCCTAAGCCTGTTATTCATTATTATGTACCCAAGAATTGCCTGATATCCTGCCGGCATGGCCACCGAAATCACCTTATCTCAGCTGTTGGAATTAGTTGCTGCCGACGACCGTGAAGCTCTATTTGAAGCCTACACCACGGCTGGCTATCACTATCTGGGTATCTACGGAGATGCCAGCGGTACTTGGCAGGCCTTTGGCATAGGTCCTCGTGAGGATGTTCGCACGCTTATGGACATGGACCGCTTGGCTCCAAAGTCCACTATTGTTGCGTTCTATGTTCCCTGTCCTGGCTGCCCTCATCCTGGCAAACTGGCCAGCTACGATGTCTTTTCCTACTTCCATCGCTGGGCCAAAGAGCTCAGTGAAAAGGAAGCTCAACTTCAAACCCCTGCGGGCCGCATACAGGCAGCTGCCAGTGGTGCACCTATTACCCCTGCTGGCACTACTGCAGGTTTCGATCTAGCCCTCGTCCAAGAGCGTGCAGAGGTCGAAGTTAAAGCCAAAATGGTTAAGGAAAAGGAGGCCGAAATCGCAGAAAGAGAAAAAGACCTCCGCGTCGCACGCTCTGAAGTCGAAGCCAAAATTGCCGCATTCAGCCAGAAAGAATCCCTTCTCGTTCAGAGAGAAGCCTTCATTATCAACAAAGAGAAGGAGGTTGAGCGATTAGAAGCTCGAATTAAAGAGTTGAAGGACGACGAAAAGAATCTCGACGCTAAGCTCACCAAACTACGCTCCCTCGAAAAAGAACTCGAAGAACGCAAGAAAGGGCTCGATGAGCGCGAAAACTACGTTATGGAATCCGAGCAGCGCGTCATGGAGCTTACTATGGAGCAGCAGGAACGCGAAGCCAAGTTGGAGCAAATGCTCGACGATATACAGAAAATGCAAGAACGTGCAAAGGCGGGCTAGCACCTTTGCTTACCAGCCACCCACTGTAATTGGCGCCATCGGTCCCGCAGTTGGGTCGAGCACCCTGATTCGCGTATTTCGAGGCCTTGCCAGAGGATCCCCAAAAGCCGCCTCCACGCGCTCTACCTCATTGCAATCTCTGCTCAAATGAGCCAGCAGTATCTCTCTCCAGCGCACGTTGTCTTGCTTGGTTGCCTCCTTCACAAATGTCGCTGCCGCTTCATTTGAGAGATGCCCATGCCGTCCCCTTATCCGTTGCTTCACGGAATGCGGGCGTTTAGTGTCTCTGTCCAGCATCTCTAGATCGTGATTAGCCTCAAGCACCAGCACATCAGCGGCCTTCACGCGCTCCCGAACTAGATTGGGTACGTAGCCCAAATCCGTAACCCATGCCAGTCTCCGCGATGGCGAAAAGAGGTCGTCGCCTCCACCATGCGAAAACAAAAAGCCCACTGGCTCCGTGCTGTCATGTGGTATGGAGAATGAGGTAACCTCAAGATCTGCAAAAGTAAATGTGCTCCCCGTTTCAAACACCTGCCACTTCACTTCCCTTTTTAGGCAACCTTTAAGTGAAGCCGCTGTTCCGTGGTTTGAGAAAAACCTTAATTTCGGCAACTTAGATAGTCCAGATACCCCTGCGCAGTGATCATTGTGTTCATGCGTTAGGAAAACCGCATCTATATCCTCCAGCCTTGTGCCCGTGGCCTCCAGCAGTTCACCAAGCTTTCTTCCCGAAAACCCTGCGTCTATCAACACACGACACCGTGGAGTCGTTAGTAGCGCGGCATTCCCGCTGCTACTGCTCCCGAGTATCGTAAGTGTTACTGCCATCGTCGTTGTCTCAGCATTTCATCACTCTATCGAATTTCAACAAGGAAGTGGTGCCTGCGAGTAATTCTTCATCGAACAACATACTTTCCGATAACCTGTGATAAAATCTTGCCCCGATTCCCTCTACAAACAAAACTCTACCGATATATCCGCGCTTATGCAGAGTCCCAACACGAGTGTCTTTTCCCGTCTACCTTTTGAAGTTCGCATAGCCGCCTTTGTGTTGCTCGCTATGGTGGGATTTGTGATTTACGACCAGCAACACTGGTGGCTCTTGCGTCCCGACTACCTTTTTGGCTTTTTCGTTCCTTTCTTCATTTATTTCATTCTGGAAGATAGGCTCCCTCAAATCGCCTCCCACTTCGGCATCCCCGTTCCCCCAAAAAAGAAAAAAGGTCAGCCAGACACCCCTTCTTCTACGGCAGATAGTCTCTCCCCGCCTCCACCTGCTAAAGAAAGCTCGGCTCTTCGCGCCTTAGGCCATCTTGTTTTTTGGCCCATGACGCTGGGCAGTCTTGTATTTTTCCTTTTTGGCGCCGTCTATCGTGCTGCCGAAGGCCCCTCGCCTACTGCCAGCATGTTTATCGCCGCTGGTCTCGCAGGGTCCATCCTTGGCTTCGTTTGGATTTTTACGGATAAAGACGTTTCTGGCAGCCAAACTCCATCCACAAGTCGCTGGTCTATCGTCATGCTCTTTCTTTTTCCGGCTCTGATTTGGATGCTTAGTGCACCCACATTTAGCGCTCTGGAAAAAATGATTTCCACCTTTCTCATGAATAAAGTGGCCTTCGTTGTCTTCAATGTCTTTGAAGTTGCGGGCTACCCACTTATCAGAGAAGGCAGCGTCCTTATAATGCCCAATGGTGAAATGGTCGGCGTGGAGGAAGCTTGCTCTGGCATACGCTCCCTTACTGCTTGTCTCTTTGCAGGTGCCTTTGTCTCCGCGCTCTTTATTAAAGAATGGTGGAAAAAACCGCTCCTCATCGCTGCCTCCATGGGATTGGCTGTATTGGGTAATTTGTTCCGCAGTCTTTTTCTCACAGTTTGGGCCTTCAATTACGGCTCAGAGTCAATCAACGGCAAAGTCCACGATATTACTGGTTACGCCGTCATGGTATTCACTTTTGTCGGATTGGCCATCCTACTCCCTATCTTCAATTTCAAACTGGAATACGACGACCCGCGCTCAGGCCCCAGAGGCCCCGATGCAGGTCAAAACAGCAACGGCGCTCAAGGCCCCGGCGCTCCAATGCCTGAAACCGCATGAGGATACTCATGATTTCAGCCGAGGTGGCCCCCTACGTAAAAGTCGGGGGGCTGGCCGATGTGGTAGGTGCGCTCCCCAAAGCGCTTGCCGCGCTCGGTCACGATGTCCGCGTTCTGTGCCCCCTGTATTCCAAAGTGCGTCGCACTGGCCAAGGGTGGCTCGGTCATTCTGCGCCTCTTGAGATTAAAATCGGCGAACAGAATCAATTTGCCAAAGTTTGGGAACACCGTGAATTAGGCGGTTCGGGCGTCCGTCATTACTTTCTCGAATACAATAATTTCTTTAATCGTCATGATGTTTACGATGGCCCATGGGGCCCTCATGAAGATAACCCCTACAGGTATGCCTTTCTCAGTCGCGCTGGGTTGGATCTCTGCGAGTGGCTGAGCTGGATTCCAGATATTATTCACTGTCATGACTGGTCGAGCGCTCTCGCACCAATCTATCTCAATACCACGGAGCGCACAGGCCCCCTTGGTAAAATTGCCAGCGTCATCACCATCCATAACCTTCAGCACCAGGGATATGCCAAGACGGACTTGCTGGCATGGGCACGCCTTCCTGAATGGCTCAACACCCCGGATAATCTCGAGAGCATGGGCTCTCTCAATATGCTTAAGGGTGGCCTCTACCACGCCACGAAAATAACTACCGTGAGCCCGGGCTATGCTGAGGAAATCAAGAGCAGCCCTGGCGGTTGCGGCCTCGAAGACCTTCTCCGCTTTCGCGCAGGCGATCTGGTCGGCATCCTCAATGGTATTGATACCACGGTCTGGAATCCTGCAAAAGACCCACTACTCCCTTCCCCCTTTAATAGTAGCTGCGTAGAAGCTAAAGATGTTTCCCGCAAAGAGCTTCGGGAACGGCTCAGGTTAAAGCATGATCTTGCCATGCCTGTGTTTGGTGTTGTCTCCCGTCTCTTCGAGCAAAAGGGTCTTGATCTCCTAGTCGGCGCCGCTGACGACCTCCTTTCGCACAGCAATAGCCAGCTTGTCATCCTCGGCAGTGGAGACCGCAATCTCGAAGAAGCCTACCGCCATCTCTACTCGCGCCACCCTGAAAAAATTGCCCTCTGGTATGGCTTCGATGAAGGACTCGCTCACCTCATTTATGCGGGTGCCGATTTCTTTGTCATGCCAAGCCGTTTTGAGCCTTGCGGCCTTGGCCAGCTCTATGCGATGGCCTACGGCACACCTCCCGTTGCCAGAGCAACAGGCGGCCTAAAAGATACCGTTTCCGACTTCTCCACAGGGATTGCAAACTCCACTGGCTTCCTCTTCGACCACCCCGATACCGACTCCCTTAAGCAGGCCCTCTGGCGCGCCTACTTCCTTTTCACTCAAGATCGCGACGCTTACCGCCAAATGCAAATCAATGGAATGGAGCGCGATTTCAGTTGGGATCTTAGTGCCGAAAAGTATCTCGATATCTACCGCTGGGCCATCGAAAAACGCACGGGGACCTTCCCCGCTTAGCTTCGCTTCGCCTGTAAGCATTTGAAGTCCTGCCTCTGCTTCTCGCTCCTTTGTTTCTAGAACGGGCTCACATTCATGCCCATCCATCCCTCTCTGAGCTGCTCTGGCTTGTATCCCTGCTCACGCAATACTCTTAGCGACAAACTGTAATCTCGCTTGGCAAGCCGCTTTCCCTCTCCATCTCTCACGAGCGGGCAGTGATAAAAATCGGGTGTCGCCCATCCGAGTGTGCGGTATAGCAGAAGCTGCCTAGCTGTAGAAAGCAGCAAATCGGCGCCCCTTACTACCTCAGTGATGAGCATGGCATGGTCATCCACTGCGCAGGCTAGCTCATAGCTTGGAAACCCATCGCGACGCCACACTAGGAAGTCTCCAAAATCCACACCTGCCTTAAAGCTCACTTCGCCATAATTCTTATCCACAAACGAGATGATCTCTCCATCCCTTACCCGAAAACGCCAATTCACGCCTTCAGGGCCCTCTGGGATTTTCCACGTGCCTCGTGCAGGCCTTAGTTCTTTTGGGAATACCGGCTCACTGTTTTCCCCAGCGTGTGGCGCACTCAGGGCCGTCTCCACATCCTTCCTTGAATGGGGCGATGGATAAATCGCTCCCACGTCGGCAAGCTGCTTCCACGCGTGCAGGTAAAAATGCATCCTCTCCGATTGCACATACGGCCCATACCCGCCATCCCTTTCTGGCCCCTCATTCCAATCAATCCCAAACCACTGCATATCCTCTATGGCATCCCGTGTGTATTCGTCTCGGCACCGTGCCTTGTCTATGTCATCCACTCGCAATATCAAGTGCCCGGTTCCTTGAATTGCCCTCTCATAGGCTATCCAAAATGTATGCGCGTGCCCGAGGTGCAAGTGCCCTGTCGGCGTAGGTGCCAGCCTCCCCCTATATAAACTTGTGGTGGCCATATCCTTTCAACAAATCCGTTCGGCTTCACCGAGCAACTAAAATGCTCTCTTTCGTATCCTATCCACTTGCTTTGTTTTACCAAAGTGGCTTTCCTACGTCCTTAGTCAGATAAGCTTAATTAATTTTGCGCTCTATCCGACTCAAGCCAAGCGATCTGGGGGGACGGATTCATCCCTACGGTGGCGCCGATGCAGTGCGCCACTCTTCACTACGCGAACCAGATCGCCTCTCCCTAATCAAGATCGTTTGCAATGAATGATGATAGTCAAAATGTCCCCTCCGCGGATTCACCCGCTGAGGATTCTCCTAAAATTAGGTTTGCGGACCTCGGCCTTCCCGAGCCTGTCCTGCGTGCTCTCACGGATTGTGGCTACGAGTATCCCACTCCCATACAGGCTCAGGCCATCCCGCAGCTTCTAGCTGGGCACGACCTAATCGGCGGTTCCCAAACTGGCACTGGCAAGACTGCCGCCTTTCTCTTGCCCATACTGGCAAAACTACACCTTAAAAAAGTCGCAGAGCTCGCACAGCGTGATCCTGATGCCTCCGCTGTGCCCGAATCTTCTGGTGACTCACCCTCCCGCGCCATTCCCATGGCGGCCGATGGCGAAGAGGGATACTCTCTTTCCGAACCTGCTGGAGATAATTCCGCCCAGCCCGGTGCTGAAGGCGGAGACAAAAAACGCCGCAAGCGCCCAAGAAGAAGGCGCGGTCCTGGGCAGGATCAGACGGCTCGCCAGGACCAAGCCCATTCATCCGAGGATAACGCTTCTTCCTCTGAAGCGTCTCGCGATTCACAACCTCGGCAGTACGACCATCCTCGCCAAAGGCAACAAGGTGACAGGCCGCGTCACCAGCCTCAACATCGCAGCCAGCGGCCTGCCCACCCCCAATCAGGCGGTCACCGCGATCATGGTCATAGAGAAATTCCCCGTCCGGTAGTCCTCATTCTTGAGCCCACTCGCGAGCTTGCGACTCAAGTTTTCGAGGCGTTCAATCGGTATGCGAAATACCTAAACGTAAAGGCCGCTCTCCTCTATGGTGGAGTAGGCTATGGTCTTCAGCGCCAGCAACTCAACCAAGGCGCAGATATCATCATCGCCACTCCTGGCCGTCTCATGGATTTGGTCGAGCAGCGTTCACTAAGCTTAAAATCCGTTGACACTCTTGTGCTTGATGAGGCTGACCGCATGCTGGACATGGGCTTTATGCCCGCAGTCCGCAAGATTGTTTCCTTCTGCCCCAAAGACCGCCAAAGTCTCCTCTTTTCTGCCACCCTCCCTCCCGAAATTGTTTCTCTTGCCCAAGTCTTCTTGCGCAATCCCGTTGAAATAAAGGTTGGCGGCGGCGCTTCCCCTGCGGAGACCATCAGCCATGCCCTTTACCCTGTTGACGAACGCCAAAAGTTCGACCTCCTCCGTGCGCTCTTAGAGCATCTAGACTACAAGAGCGTCCTCATCTTCACCCGCATGAAGATTGGTGCAGACATCGTTTCACGTTGGCTTGAAAACCATGGCCACGCTCCTGTCGCCGTCCTGCACGCTGACCGTTCTCAAAAAGAGCGCGAGCAAGCCCTCAATGACTTCAAGTCGGGCAAATGCGAAATCCTCGTCGCCACCGATATTGTGGCCCGAGGCATAGACATCTCTGGCATTACTCACGTCATAAATTATGACGTCCCCCAGCATCCCGAAGACTATGTCCACCGTATCGGCAGAACGGGCCGCGCCAAACGTGATGGTGATGCCGTGACTCTCTTCACAGCCACAGAAGTTGAATTCGTCGCTGCCATTGAGCGCTTCATCAAGCAGCGTATTGAGCGTAAAAAACTCCCTGATTTCCCCTATAACTGGACTCCCATACTCGAAGATCGTGCACCCGTAAAAAAGAAGCGCAACCGCGGGTTCCAGCGGCCTGGCGCTTAGCATACTCTTTCTAGTTGGCGCCCGCAGCCTTCGGCAGGTGGCTTTCAATCGTTTTGGCAATAGCCTCCAGGAATGGCTCTTTTCCAAAGGGCTTTGCTAGTGCCATATCCGCTCCAAACTCCACCGCTGCCTCTAAATATGCCTGAGGCTCTAGGCACCCCCCGCCAGAAATAGCAATTATAGGCATCCCTGGGCTTTGCCGTCTGATGGCTGTGATTGTCTCGATTCCTTCCTTCTCAGGCATCAGCAAATCCGTCACCACAAGGTCAAAATGCCCCAGCGCAAGTATATCCAAAGCCACTTCGCCATTCTCAGCCTCGCTCACTATGTATCCCGCTTGCTCTAGCATTTTTGCTAATGCTGTCCTCAGATAGTCGTTATCCTCCACAAGTAGTATGCGATAGGCAGGCATTGTAGTAATCGGGTTCAGGTTAAAATTAAGGTGCATAACTCACTCTTACGTCATATCCATGCCCAGTTTTATTCGGTATATTTAGCTATGAATTTTATAAGTATTTTTACTCATCAGTTTTGCGCCACTCCCCTGCAATTTTCTCTCGTAATGCGCTTCTGACTTTGTTGGACTTTTGTACCATTTACTCAATCGGCCCTTTTTGCGGGTCATTAAGCATTAAGTTCATCTATGAAAATTCTAGTCACCGGTGCCGCCGGTAGGCTTGGTAGCCAAGTTGTTAAGTTCCTTCACGAAGCGGGCCACGATGTTCGTGCTGCTGACCTCTTTCCTAAAGCGGAGAGTCCGGTCAAAATCACCGTCGCCAATCTCCTCAACAGGGAGGCCTGTTATCAGCTTTGCGATGGTATTGACCAAATCGTACACCTCGCCAATCACACCAATGAGCACTATGGCGATCCCCAGCGCGTTTATGGCGAGAACTGCCAGATGAACGTCAATGTTTTCCAAGCCGCTGCTGATTGCGGTGCCAAGCGCCTCATCTTTGCCAGCTCCATTCAGGCTATATCTGGCCGCCGTCCTCTGGGCGTGGAGCCTCCCAGCCAGTTGGCTTACCTCCCTCTGGATTCCGATACACCTGCCAACCCTGGCAACTCCTACGCCCTCAGCAAAGTCGCTTGCGAGCAACTCCTCGCCTACTACGCGAAATTTAAAAATCTCAGCACAATCTCCATCCGGTTCCCGGGCCTCGTAGGCAGCTACCTCCGCCTCGCCTATTACCTTGATGGGAAAGATGTGGATCACTGGCACCGCAGGCATGGCACTACGGGAGATGAAGCCCTCCTTTTCATGACCCACGAGGATGGTGGCCGTCTCGTGAAGCACGTATGCCAAGCAGAAAACCTCTCTGGCTTTCGCATATACCTTCCTGCCTGCCCTGTCCCGATGCTCTACCGTCGCACAGCCCTGGAGCTTTACGACAAATATTACAGCAATGTGCCCCTCCGCGTGGAGCGCGAGAAGCTCACTTCTCTTTGCGACTACTCTAAGGTCACCCAAGAAGTTGGCTGGGAGCCCACACCTTGGCCTACCGAAGAAGAGATCGCGGAGTATAAACGCAATAACGATACGCCATCTTGGTAGCGGGCGCTACCTCTACGGGTAGATTGCTTTCTCCATTGCTTCCAGTGCGTCCAGCATTTTCGGCCCTGGCACTGTAAACAGGCCATCTGGCAATACCGCTAGGCGGGCGCCCTTGCTGTTGATTACCTGTTGCATAAATGCAGGCACATCGCTCTTCGTTGCCGTTTCGTTGGCGTTACGTCCCATTGGCTTGCTGCCGGCATACACAATCACATCAATCGGCGTTGCCAATACGTATTCCCTGGATAGCTGCGGCCATGCAGAAGGTGCTTGCGAGGCTAGATTATTGGCACCAAGCATCTCAATAAAGTCGCCTGGCCAAGAGCCCTTGCCCGCACTGTAGAGATTCTCCATATCATAGAGAAAGAGCACGTTTGGCGTCCTTCCTTCTTTCCCACTTATACGCTCCAGTACCGCCTGCCGGCGTGCCTCCAGATCATTGGTAAGCTTTAGAGAATACTTCGGCACTCCCAGTATTCTCCCAAGCTTGTTCACACTTGCTAGAAAAGCCTCGTAGCTCTCAAAATCCAACATGATGGCGGGCTTTTTTTCTGTCCCGATTGTCTCATAGACCCTTTGCGGTGTCAGGTTGGATCCAATTATCAAATCCACGGGCAACGTGGCGATTAGTTCCCCGTTCGGCGTATCCAGATTTCCGATGCGCACCGTTTGCCGCCCTCCCTCGGGTACCACACACCAATCCGTCAGCCCCATCAGGTGGTCCCCCATCCCCATAGCAAAAAGCGTATCCGTTACGCTTGGTGCCAGCGATATCAGGTGCCTCGGTTGTTTCTCCAGCTTCACCGTTCTGCCATAGTCGTCCGTGAATACCATCGGATATGTCCCGATCGGAGCCGTTTGCTCATGCCATGGGTGCGCACTCTCTTCCTTTTGCGGCTTTGGCATAAGCTTCAAAAGCATTATCCCTAGGACCACTCCGATTAAATAAACCGTTATTTTCTGCGCTCTGCTCATTTCTTCATCAACAGATTTTATACTTCCTTAAGCAAGCTTCTCTTATTGGCAAATTACTGCCAATAATTTTCTTGTCAACTCACTGCCATTAACTCACTTTACCAACCCGTATGACTTATCCGCTTTCTTCATTCTTTCTCGCCATCTCTATTGGCCTTGCGCCTCTAGGTCTCTCTGCTGTCCAGGTAGCCACGCTTGATGGCCTCCCTTTTCCTGTTGATCAGGATTATTACAACGGCTCAGACAGTGCTGGTGGCTTTATTGACGCGGGAGTTCTCTTTCGTAACAACTTCACCGATTTCGGCGAATTTACCTCATGGGATGGCTTCGCCTATTCCCGCGTGAATGACACCGAAACCCCGGGCTTCTTTAACCAGTATGCCGCCATTACAGGCACAGACTTTAGCGGTAAAGGCACGTATGCCGTTGCCTACGTCAATGAGTTCGCGAGCCTCAGCGTTCAAGAGCCTGTTACTTTCGGCGGCTTCTACGTAACCAATACTACTTACGCTGCCCTCTCCATGCAAAATGGAGATGATTTCTCCAAAAAATTCGGCGGTCTGGACGGGGCCGACCCCGACTTCTTCAGACTTTCTATCCAAGGCTATTTGTTAGGCAATCGCGTCAATGCCCTCACCTTTTATCTCGCAGACTTCACCTCCGATAAAGCGGCAGACGACTACATCCTTACTGACTGGAGCTGGGTCGATCTCTCCGAGCTCGGCACCGTTGATGAGCTGCGTTTCTCTCTGACCTCTTCGGACACAGGCCGTTTCGGTATGAATACGCCCGCCTATTTCGCTATGGACAACCTAACCATAGTCCCTGAACCCTCATTCTATGCCGCTCTCTTCGGAGCCAGCGCCCTCTTCTTGGTTCTGCGGAGAAAGCGCTAGCTCATGGCTGAGCACCTACGGCTTGGAGCTTTTACGCTTCTGCTCCTATGCTCTCGGGCACTTCCTGCCAGAGCGCAAGAAATCGTGGTGGACCTGCCTTCCATGCTGGTCTCTGCGAACCGTATGGAGCAGCTTCGCGAAGAAATCCCTGCCACCGTTGGCTTTCTGGATAGCGCCTCTATCTCCTCTATCGCGGCTGCCGATGTAACTGAGTTACTTAGCCGTGGCCTGAATGTCGAGTTGCGCTCACCCACAGGCAATCCCGGCAATGCCGAAGTCAGTATGCGCGGTTTCACAAACGGCAGTCAGCGTGTTCTCGTACTGGTGGATGGGCATCGTGTTAATCGCCCGGATATGGGCGCCGTCAATTGGCTGCAAATTCCTGTTGGAGCCATAGAGTCCATCGAAGTTCTTAAAGGCCCGTGGACTGCCCTCTACGGCAACAATGCCGTGGGCGGTGTCATAAAAATCACGACCCGCAAGCAAGCCGATGGGCTGGCAGGTATGCTTGATGGCTACATAGGAGAATCTGGTCTTAGGGGTGGGCGCGCCACTCTCAGCGCAGGAGCAGACAATCTTTCCGTTTCAGCTGGTGCGGATTCTCGCCGTTCAGATGGCTGGCGTGATCACTCCGCTTGGTCTGCCGATTCCCTCTTCTTCAGCCTCGCCTCATCCCAAGCAAAAAAGACTCCTTTTGAATGGGCCATTAGCGCCTACGCCACCGACTCTGCCTACGAAGTTCCTGGCCCACTACTGATAGATGCCTTCCTCGCGAATCCACGCCAAGCGCTCGAAGGGCTGGGCGGCTATAGCCAAGACGAAACCGCAACCCTCAACGCCAGTCTTTCCTTTTCATTCAACGAATCCCACAAGCTCCTACTTGCCTCTGGTCTCCACTACCGTGATTTACAGTGGGAGCTCGGCGGAGCCAATGCCCACAATGAGCTGCTCACTGTGAGCCTCAGCCCTCATTACCAATGGCAATGGGGCATAGCCAAGGGTATCCTTGGCCTCGATTTCAATACGGAGCAATTGGACTTCACCCAGCTTGATAGCCAGCAGACTCCTTTTGCCGTCGCGAACCTATCCAGAGATTCCCTAGCTCCCTTTCTATTCACGGAAACGGCACTGACTGAAAGCCTCTCCCTTTCCTTCGGTCTTCGTTGGGAAACCAACTATCTGGGCGCTGACTACTTTCCAGTCATACCCAACCCAAATATCACCCCCTTCGATGGTTCAAAGCGTTCCGATGGCTTGGCCGCAAATCTCGGCCTCCTTTATCACTTAAACAAATTCCTGCGCTTCTGGGCACGTGCCGACCGTCTCTTCCGTATCCCTGCCGTAGACGAAGTTGCTGCCTATCAGGGCTACGATCTGGAAATGCCATTCAATTTTTCCCTTGAGCCCGAAGAGGGTTGGAATTTCGAGCTTGGTAGCGGCTACCGTCGGGAGGCCTTTTCTTCCGAGCTTTCTCTCTTTTTTACCCGCATGGAGGGAGAAATCTACTTTGATCGCTCTCTTACTGGCGGCGGCCTAAATACCAACCTACCCAATACCGAACGGTTTGGCATAGAATTCAATAGCTCCTACGAATTTCATTCCCTTACTTTTCACGGCTCATGGCGCTGGATTGCGACTCAAAACCACCTTGGCGGCGCAATCCCTCTTGTGCCCGCTCACTACCTGACTTTTGGCACAGACTGGCGGCTCCATCCACGATTTACCCTTGGCTGGTCTATGCTCTATCAGACAAAGGCGATAGATGGCGAAGATTTCAGCAACACCTATTCTCGGCTCCCTCCCTATGCTCTTCACGAGCTGCACGCCCGCTGGTCAATCAATTCATCCTGGGAAGTTTACCTCCAGGTGGACAACCTCTTTGATAGGCATTACGCCTCTCTGAAATTCCTCGATCTCTGGTATCCTGGCAATGGCCGCATTGCCAGAGTTGGTGCCCGCTTCCTCTTCTAGCTATGCATAAATTTTTTCCCTGCATCTTCCTCGGCTTTTTACTTAATAGCTTCTCGCTTCTGGCTGGCCCCTACCCTCCTGCCGCTGGCATTGAAGGCTCCGACGCCATCCCAGCGACCGACTCGCGTATCCTCGCATGGGCAGCCTTCATTCACGTCATAGAATACGGCGCGGAGGTCTCCGATAACTTCAAAACACCCCAGTTCGCTCTTGGCCCAGCCACAACCGATACCGAGCGCGATACCTTCCACATCGTATCCCTTGGCGATTCAGGCACTGTCACTCTTGGCTTCTCTCTTCCCATTCGCGATGGCGATGGCCCTGACTTTGCCGTCTTTGAGAACTCGTTCAATAATTACTTCCTTGAGCTCGCCTTTGTAGAAGTCTCGTCTGATGGTATCCACTTCCTTCGTTTCTCTAACCACTCCCTCACCCCTGCTAAAGTAGGCGCATTCCCGAATGCTGCCAACGGCGTTGACCCTACCAACCTTAGCGGTCTAGCTGGCAAACACCGCATAGGATTTGGCACTCCTTTCGATCTCAATCTCCTCCGCACTCATCCCGATAGCGTTCTGCTCGACTTCGATGCCGTACGCTTCGTCCGCATCGTGGACATTATCGGTAATGGCTCCCAGCTCGATTCCTTTGGTAACCCCATCTACGACCCACACCCCACCATCGGCTCGGCTGGCTTCGACCTCGACGCCGTAGGCGTTCTCAACCAGGCGGCGCCCGTACCAGGCACTCTCCAAATTCGTTGGGAAGCCAGTGGCTACCAGCTCTACTGGCGAGGCAAAGCTGGCGGTATCTACCGTCTCGAGTGGTCACCCGACCTCCAGTCATGGGCTTCTCTGGGAGAGCTGACCGCTTCAGACAATTGGTCTCTCTGGCCCGATGCCACCAAGGGCCGCGAAGGCTTCTTCCGCCTCCTCCTTATCACAAATTAATCAGTCAGGGCAGTAGCGCATTTGTCTTCACGATTTGTTTGCAAAGTTATTCGTCGGTTTTCAATCTACTGAGGTCTCTATTTCGCTAACCTCAAATCTCTGTTATTCTTATGGCACGCCCTGTAACGCTCTTCACTGGCCAGTGGGCCGATTTACCTTTCTCAAAAATGTGCGCCACCGCGCGCAAACTTGGTTACGATGGCATTGAAATAGCCTGCTGGGGAGACCACCTCGATGTTTTCAAAGCGGCAAAAGACAAAGATTACTGCCGTCAAAAACGCAAGACCCTCAAAGACAACAAGCTCGAATGCTTCTCCATTTCTAACCACCTTGCGGGCCAGCTTGTTTGCGACCTAAATAACGATGCCCGCAGTGACGCCTTTGCCCCTGCTGACTGCGCTGGTAATCCAGAAAAGAAACGCGCCTGGGCCATTGAGGCCATGAAAGCCACCGCACGCGCTGCGAAAAACATGGGGGTCTCCGTCGTAAACGGCTTCACGGGTTCCTCTATTTGGCACCTCCTCTACTCCTTCCCTCCTGTTCCACCCGAAATGCTCGAACAGGGCTATAAGGATTTCGCGCGCCTTTGGCACCCCATCCTGGATGAGTTTGATAAATGTAAGGTCAAATTCGCCCTCGAAGTCCACCCCACCGAAATCGCCTTCGATATCTACACTGCCGAGCGCGCCCTCAATGCCCTCGAATGTCGCGAAACCTTCGGCTTCAATTTTGACCCAAGCCATCTTCATTGGCAATTCGTAGATCCTGTTGAGTTTATCAACACCTTCCCCCACCGCATCTACCACGTGCACATGAAAGATGCTATACGCACGCTCGACGGGCGCAGCGGCATCCTTGCCTCCCACCTCAACTTCGGCGATCACCGCCGCGGCTGGGACTTCCGCAGCGTAGGCCGTGGCGAGATCGATTTCGAGGAAATCATCCGCGCCCTTAATCGCATCAAATACAGCGGCCCCCTCAGTGTCGAATGGGAAGACTGCGGCATGGACCGCCTCCACGGTGCCAAAGAAAGCTGCCAATTCACCCGCAACCTCGACTTCCAACCCAGCAACGTCGCTTTCGACGCTGCATTCGACAAAGAAAAGCAAAAGTAAGTCAAAATAATCTCACCACTGAGAAACAGAGATGCACAGAGGAGATATTAATTCTCTAACGAGAAATATCATTTCATGTTGTATCGCTATTCATAGAGAATTGGGGCCCGGTCTTTTGGAGTCGGCATACCAATCGGCACTACTTCACGAACTAAATGAAAACAATATCATTTTTGAAAAGGAAAAAGAGCTGCCTGTGAGCTACAAAGGTATTCCTTTGAATGTAAACTACCGCTTAGATTTCCTCGTAGAAAGTCGCTTAATTCTTGAAATAAAAGCAGTGGAGAAAATTGACAAAATCCATGAAGCCCAAATTCTCACCTACCTTCGCCTCTCTAAAATTGAACACGGCCTCATTCTCAATTTCAACGTTCCCATAATGAAAGACGGCATCAAACGCTTCATACTCACTCCCGACTACACTAAACAATAGAATCTAACTAACCCCTCTGTGCGCCTCTGAGCCTCTGTGGTGAACCTCTTCCCTCTCTTTCCTCTCTTCCCCTACACACTATGCTAAATCGCAAACTTAAAATGGGCATGATTGGCGGCGGTCCTGGCGCCTTCATCGGAAACGTCCACCGAATGGCTGCCAATATCGACGGCCAGATTGAGCTCGTGGCTGGCTGTTTCTCTAGCGACTTCGAGAAATCTAAAGCCGCCGCTCGCAACTGGCATATCGCCGAAAACAGGGTCTACCCCACCTTCCAGGATATGGCCAAGGCCGAGGCTAAGCTCCCCATCGGTGAGCGGGTGGACTTTGTCTCCGTCGTTACCCCAAACCACCTCCATTTTCCCGTCGTCGAAACCTTCCTCAAAGCAGGCATCAACGTAGTCTCCGATAAGCCTGCCACCTTCGATCTCGCAGAAGCCAAAAAAATTGCCGCCCTCGTTAAAAAGACAGGCAAAGTATACGCGCTCACCCACAATTACAGCGGCTACCCAATGGTCAAAGAAGCTCGTGAGCTCGTCCGCACGGGTCACCTTGGTCGCATCCTCAAGGTCGTGGCCGAGTATCCCCAAGGCTGGCTCCTTCGCCAACTCGAATCCGATGGCCAGAAGCAAGCTAAGTGGCGCACCGACCCCAAGCGCGCTGGCGCCAGTTGCTGCATTGGCGACATCGGTACCCATGCCGAGCACCTCGCCCGCTACATCACTGGGCTCGAAATTGCCGAACTCTGTGCCGATTTCACCACCTTCGTCCCAGGACGCCCTCTCGAAGACGACGGCAACATCCTCGTCCACTACCGCAACCCCTACGACGATAAGCTCCCCGCCCCTCGCGGCATCATCTACGCCTCGCAAATTTCCGCCGGTGAAGAAAACGGCCCTCACATCCGTGTGTATGGCACCAAGGCTAGCCTCGAATGGCACCAGCCCGAGCCAAACATACTCATCGTAAAGTATCCCGACCGCCCCGTGGAAATCCGCAAGCCGGGCCACGCCTATAACCTTGTTGCCAACAAGTTCACCCGCTTACCCGCTGGCCACCCCGAAGCCTTCCTGGAAGCCTTTGCCAACATCTACAAAGAAGCAGCCAAGGCCATTGCGGCAGACGTCTCAGGCGCTAAGCCCGAAGAAGCTGACTTCCCGAGCGTCCGTGATGCCCTCCTTGGCATGGCCTTCATTGAGACCACTGTGGCCTCTGCCAAAAATAAGGCAAAGTGGACTAAGTTCCCCAAGATTGCTTAGGGCACCGCTGATTAGGAAAGTAAAACTCAACGGCTTCACTTTTTTTCTAAGGTGACTGGTTACCTACCCGTGCGCTAGCTGTCGTATCCAAAGCACAGTCTGCTTTGTTTCGGCCATTCCGTGGTTGTCTTTTACAATTTAGAGCCTATCAAATTGTAAAGTTTGGCCCTTTCCCGGTAGCCCCAATTCATCCCTAGATGTCTAATCCCATAACCCCAAACGAAGATACGCCTACCTCGCCTGATACAGAGGAACCAACGGGCTTTGCCATTCACAGACCCCTCAAGACTGGCCTAAAGCACGCCCCTTGGATGTCTGTCGTCTTGCTCTGCCTCATTTGGTTCACCTTTGGCTTTCACATCTTTTCCGGAGGAACCGCCCTCACTTACACCTTAAAAGGCTATAACGACGACCCACGCGTTTATCAGTTCATTACCAGCCTCGCCATCATTATCATGCTGGGGCCCTTTGTTAACTACCTCAGCGACATCATCTGGACAAAAATGGGGCGCAGAAAACCTTTCGTCCTGATCTCTTGGATAGCAGGCGCCATCGGCATGGGCTGCGTGCCCTTCGCCCCACAAATAACAACCGCCATTAACGGCATCCTCGGCCCCCTCGGCATCCCCTACATCGGAGAGTTCACCTTTCTCATCATTGTAGTCGTCACCTATACCTCACTCTACGATTTCACCGCCCCCCTGGAGCCCCTCTTCCTCGAATGCGTCCCCCCCAAGCAGCGTGGCCGCTTTTGGGCCATGCGCAACGTAGTCATCAACCTCAGCAGCCTCCTCTTCTTTCAAGTTTTCTGGCCCGTTTACGACGAAACCTTCGCCATCTTCTCCTGGATACCAGGCTACGAAGGCCACCTCGTCAAAGGCGAACACGCCGTCTACTACCTCAGCAGCCTCCTCTTTTTAATCACAGGATTCGTCCTTGTTTTCTGCGTCAAAGAAGTCAAAGGAGACCGCTTCCCCAACATGCGCCTCAGCGAAGTCAACATAGTTCGCTACATCACTAACTTTTTCAAAGACGTCTTCCTCGCCAAAAACGCATACCCCTTTTATATCGTCCTTGTTATTCCAAGCATGACAGGTCTCGTTTGGCAGCAACTCGTCAACGTTATGCTGACCGACCAATTCGGCTACTCCAAGGCCAACATGGCGCTCATGGGCCTCCCGCCCATGCTCATCTCCATATTCCTCATGACTCCATTCGCAGGATGGTATACCGACAGAAAGCCCCAGCTCGGCACCAAAACCTGCCTGGCCATTTTCCTTGCCGCATCAAGCATACTTTACATTGCGATCCGCATCTTTCTCTACTTTGCACCCCAAGACAGAATGGAGCTACCCAGCCTCTGGCAATGCTTCCTGATGAATACCCTCATTGCCATGGCCACCACAGGCTACCTGGTGATTATCGTAGAAATGATCCTCAGACGCTCCAACCGCGTCCACATGAAAGCATGGGTCTCCCTCATCGCCATCGTAAAGGACATGTCCTTTACCATCTGCCTCTACCTCATCATTCACTACTGGTCAGAAGACCAAACCCCCTCCATCACCCTTTGGATGTTCTTCGGCCAGGTAGGCAGCACGACAGGCACCCTTGTGGGCATAGTCGTCGGCCCCATGATCTTCGAGTACATCCCCCGCATGCAGCTAGGCACCATCATCGCGGGCTCGGGCATTTACCGCGGAATAATCGGCTTTTTCATGGCCAACCTCGGCGCAAACTGGGCCGTGTGGTATTCGCAAAACATCCAGGCCCCCGTCAAAGGCAAGACCGACTTCTCCAGCATCTACCTCCTCCAAATCATCCTCTTTATCCCAGCACTCATAGCCACGATCTACTTCGTTCACTCCGTCCTCAAAGGCAAAATCCTCCCCATGGGCATCGCCGAAATAGAAGGCGTAGAAGCCGTTATCGACCCCGCCCTAAAATCCACCGACTCCTCCCCCAAAAAACACTAAAACACACGCAGATTAAAGATTGCCAATTCCACAATCTTTACCCATCTTTAACTTCTCAATTGGAGAGATGGCCGAGTGGCCGAAGGCGCTGGTTTGCTAAACCGGTATACGTCCAAAAGGCGTATCGAGGGTTCGAATCCCTCTCTCTCCGCCATATTTATTTTGGCAACCCATTGATTGCACGTAAGTTACCTATATTCATAGACTTACCTTGCGACAGGAAAATCACCCAGACCCTACTGGACTCTATCATAATTAAGCATTTTGCCTTAACTGTGCCTTAATTGGGGGATATAAAAACGGAGAGTTAGGACACTTAGATCTATGATTGGCGACTCAGTCTGGCAGAGTAAAATGGCCATGAAGATACACACCATCTACCAACCCTATCGCAAGAA
>CAZHQD010000040.1:0-3252 GCA_964533835.1 uncultured Puniceicoccaceae bacterium
TTCGCTTTGTTTGCCGTGAATGAATTCATGGGTCTTGCACTGCCAATGCCAAATCTGAAATACCTTTAGCTGATGCCTGCTGAACGCCGCAAGAAGAGTGCCCCGCCGAATGCCACAGGAGTCCTGCCTGGGCTTGGTGCTGCGGGTGGTGCGCTGCCTGCGCGGGAGCCACCGTATAATCTGGATGCGGAGGAGGGGTTGCTGGGGTGTTGTATTATTGATGGGGGGCGGGAGACGCTCACGCTGTGCGTGGAGGAGAAGATCGTGCCTGAGTCGTTTTACAAGCCCGCGCACAAGATCATCTTTCAGGTGTTGCTGGACCTATACAATGAGAACTCCGTGGTGGATGAGGTGGTGCTGGCGGATAAGCTGATGGGGCGCACGGTGAGCACACTGGGTGGGCGACTGCATGATCCTGAGGGAGGGAAATCCCTGCTGGAATATATCGGGGGGGATATGGCCATCTCCCGGTTGACGAGCAGGCTGGAGACGACGGTTTTCGCGCGGCACTATCTGGGGATTGTAAAGGAGAAGCACCTGCTTAGGCGGATGATATCTACCTGCACAAGCGTGGTGGAGCGGTGCCATACGCAGCATGAGGAGCTGGACTCCTTTGTGGATCAGGTGGAGCAGGAGCTTTTCTCCATAAGCCAGGATCGTATCCGCGATACGGCGCAGCCCGCAGCAGTGGCGTTTGACGCAGCGGTACAGACGATACAGACGCTCTTGCAGCGCAAGGGGCAGTTGAGTGGGGTACCGAGCGGGTTCACCGATCTGGACCAGATGACATTTGGCTTCCAGAAGACGGAAATGATCGTGCTGGCAGCGCGCCCCTCGGTGGGGAAGACGGCGCTGGCGCTGGCATTTGCGGAGACAGCTATATTGCCAAAACAGGGGCTCCCGAGCTACCGCACGGTGTTTTTCTCTCTGGAAATGAGCGCGGAGAGTCTTGCCATGCGTATGCTATGCTCGCGCGCCCGAGTGGAAGGGGAAAAGGTGCGCGGCGGCTGGATAAATCAAGAGGAGATGCGGCGGATAACCTCCGCTGCCAAGGAACTAAAGGCTGCGCCCCTGCTGATAGATGACTCTAGCACGACCACTATCCTGGAAATGCGGGCCAAGGCAAGGCGGCTCCACGCACAGGCGCCGCTTGGGCTAATAATCATAGACTATTTGCAGTTGATTGCACCGACTGACCCACGGGTGCCCCGTGAGCAGCAGGTGGCGGAAATCTCCCGCGGGATCAAGGCGATGGCCAAGGAGTTTAAGATACCCGTGATCGTACTCTGCCAGCTAAACCGTGAATCTGAGAAAGAGAACCGCTCCCCGCGCATCTCTGATTTGCGGGAATCGGGCTCTATAGAGCAGGATGCGGACGTGGTACTGATGCTCTACCGAAAGAAGGATAAAGACAAAGATCAGGCGACCGATGAACCCCCCAAAGGCCCGCTGCCCCGACAGTTAAGTATTGCCAAGCAGCGCAATGGGCCTGTAGGAGAAATAACTTTAGCTTTTCTCAAAGATATCACCCGGTTTGAAAATTATGCCACACACACCTGATCGCCGGCTTAGCTGGTTCCGCTTTGCTTTCATCTCAATCTGTCTTCTCTTAACCGGGTATCCAGCGATGCTGAGTGCGCAGACCGCGGCCACAACTGCTGCCACCGCGCCCGCGCAGAATACCATCATCCGCTCGGTGGATGTGGAGTTTATCAGCTTGCAGAACGTCTCCCTGGAGGCGATCCAAAGCCATATACAGGTGAGGCCAGGCCTACCCTACAGCCAGACGCTGGTGGACCGCTCAGTGCGCTCACTCTACCAGACAGGGCTTTTTGACTTTATCGAAGTGCGTACTGAGCCTCTCACAGGAGGGGATGTGCGCCTGGTATTTGTGGTACAGCCGAAATACCGTATCCAGGAAATCACTTTTGATGGGAACGATAAATATAGCGACCGCCGCCTGCGGAGCAAAACAGAGGTGCGGGCAGGGATGTCTCTAGACGAACGAAGCATCCGCAAGGATCGCGACGAAATCCTGAAATACTACCGCGAGAAGGGGTTCACACGCTCCTCAGTGGACTACGATATCCAGCGGGATACGGCGACGGGACTGGCCACGGTATCCTACCGCATTGTGGAAGGCACTCGGCTGAAGATCAAGCGGGTGGACTTTATAGGCAATCAGGCCTTTTCCCAGCGCACTCTGCGCAAGGAAATAGACACGCGCCGCCGCTGGTGGCTCTCCTGGCTGACGGGTTCGGGCCGCTTTGACGAAACGAAGTTCCAGGAAGACCTTGATAAGCTGCGCACCTTTTACCAAAACAACGGCTATCTGGACGTGGCCATCAGTGAATCCAATGTGTCTTTAGATTACCCTACGGAGAAAACGATTGTGATTACCATCCGCGTGGATGAAGGACGGCTCTACAGAATGGGCAGAATTAGCATTGAAGGGAATAAAATCTACGAAACCTCCCTGCTGATGCGGGTACTGCGCCTCTTGCCTGGCGATGTATTCTCCCCTGAAAAGCTGGACAAAGACTTGGAAACACTACGTGACTTCCACGGAGCCGCAGGGTATCTGGACGCAGATATACGTGCAGAGCGCAAACCCAACCTGCAAACGGGCGACATCGACGTAAACTACGTGATCGAAGAGAAGGAAAAATACTTGGTGGAATCCATTCGTATTGAAGGCAACACAAAGACCAAGAGCATAGTCATTCTCCGCGAGCTGGCGCTGGCCCCAGGGCAGACCTTTAACACGGTGTGGATGAAGAACAGCGAGCAACGCCTAAAGAATACGCGCTTCTTTGACAATGTATCGCTAACGCCTGAGTCCACTAACATTCCCGGACGTCGTGATCTTAAGGTGTCCGTGCAAGAAGGACGCACAGGGCAATTCCAGTTTGGGGCAGGGTTTAGCTCACTGGAAAACGCGGTGGTGTTTTTCGAGTTGAACCAAGGGAATTTCGACCTGTTCAACTACCGCTCATTCTTCCAAGGGGACGGCCAGAAGTTCCGTTTCCGTGCATCGGTAGGCTCGCGCTCAAATGAAGTGGTGATCGCCTTTGAAGAGCCGTGGTTCCTGGAGCGACGCCTCGCCCTCGGAACGGAAATCTACCGCCGCGAATCCGAGTATAATTCTGACTACTACACGGAAATCAGAACGGGTATCGAAGTGTACCTGCGCAAGCGACTCTTCGAGCTGGTGGACGGACAGCTCTCCTATCGCTTGGAGAATATTGAGAT
>CAZHQD010000040.1:3352-21599 GCA_964533835.1 uncultured Puniceicoccaceae bacterium
TCCTTCTATCACGACAACTGGGGTATCGGCATACGCCTCCTTGTGCTGGGCAATCCGCTGCGCCTCGACTATGGTATTCCCATCACGGGCCGCGTGTATGACCTAGGCGACAACCAGTCTTTCGATAGTGATCGAGGAGGCCAGTTCAATTTTTCCTTTGGCACACGCTTCTAAATTGTTTGTCATAACTATTTCGTAAACAACCACTGCAACAAAACAGTCTCTAATTAGAACCCTATGAATAAAGCAATCATCGCTGCCATGTTCGCATGCTTCGCGGCCCTTACGCTGCAAGCCCAGAACATCAAGATAGTCACCGTCGCCATGGACAAAGTCTATGACGGCTACTACAAAGCGCAGGAAGGCGCCAAGAAGATACAAAGCGCCGTGGAAACCGCGCAAACTCAGTCTGAGTCCTTCATTGAAGAAGGCCGCAAGCTCGTGGAAGAGCGAAACAAGGTAGCTGAGGATTTGCAGAACCCAGCCCTCTCTGACCAAGCGAAGACCGATATACAGGCCCGCCTCCGCTCGATGGAACAGAATATCCGCCAGAAGGAATCGGAATTCCAAAGCTGGCAGCGGGATACCGCCGGGCAGCTCCAGCAGCGCCAGCAGGCCTTCCGCAATGAGATGATCGAGGAGATCAAGAAGGTCGTCATCACGGTAGGCAAAGGAATGAATGCCACGCTGGTGTTTGACACTTCCGACATCATCAACTCAGGCGTGCCCCCCGTGCTGTATGCCGATGCCTCCCTAGACATTACAGAGGCGGTCCTGAAGGAACTGAACAAAGACAAGCCTAACAGCTAAGACGCCGCAAATTTAACCTTAAAAATCCCGTATCCCACAAAGATACGGGATTTTTCTTTGCCCCAGTATTGGCATCGGCTAAAGTAAAAAACGCAATCTGCCACGATTTTCTAATCTACATTCCTCACTTATGTTACCGAGCTCTACCTTACTATCCTTGCTGCCACAGGCCCGTGTCGTGGGCGCTATGCCCGAGATGATAACGGGGATTGCTTCTCTGGAGACAGCGAAGGCGGGGGAGTTGTCTTTTCTTGGGAATACTAAATACCGCAAGCAAGTAGGCATATCGAAGGCATCAGTTATTCTTGTGCCAGAGGATTTTCCAGAAGGCCCGCAAGAGGGACAGGTATTTCTATATGTAAAGAACCCCTCGCTGGCCTTGGCGCAGGTATGCGGGCATCTTGAAAAGAAGCTACTCCCCTCCCCTGCAGCGGGAATCCACCCGACGGCAGTCATTGCGCCTGATGCACGGATAGCCGCAACGGCTACCGTTGGGCCGTTTTGCGTTGTGGAGAGTGGCGTGACTATAGGAGAGCGCACTGTACTAACGGCCCATGTGTATGTGGGGCTGCGCTCGAAAATAGGGGAAGACTGCCTTATCTTCCCGCGCGTGACGCTTTATCATGATACCATTCTGGGAAACCGCGTGCGCATCCATGCAGGGGTAGTGGTAGGGAGCGATGGCTTTGGCTACGAAACCGCGGGTGGCGTACACCACAAAGTGCCGCAAATTGGAAATGTGGAAATTGAGGATGATGTGGAAATTGGAGCGAACACGGCCATAGACCGCGCGCGCTTTGCCAAGACGCGCATCCGCTCTGGCAGCAAGATAGATAATCTAGTGCAGCTCGCGCACAATGTGGAGGTAGGCCGCCACTGCCTGATAGCCGCACAGACGGGGATTTCCGGTAGCACCACGCTGGGCAACTACGTGGTAATGGGTGGCCAGAGCGCAGCCGCAGGCCATATCCATATCGGCGACCAAACGATGGTGGGGGGCCAATCGGGCGTGAGCAAAGACTTGCCGCCCAAGAGTTTCGTGAGCGATTCACCAGCATACGACTTTAAGGAATACTACCGCATAGAAGCACACAAACGGCGCCTGCCGGAATACGTGAAACGGATTGACGCGCTTGAGGCAGAATTGAAGGCGTTGAAGGCAAAGCAGGCATAGAGTGGGCGTTGCCCTTTTATGTATCCATTTTCAAATACACTGTTACCCCATGCCCCTACCCCGAAAAATCTTAACCGTGTCCGCAATTCTAGCGTCCGTATTCATACTGCCCAGATTGGCGGCGGAGCCTATTAGGATTGCTCCAATAGGAGACTCGATAACACAGGGCCGCGGGGGTAGCGACCCTACCTATAGCTATCGCTACCCGCTCTGGAAAATCTTAATAGATGCGGGAGTGGATTTTGATTTCGTGGGCTCGCTGAAGGTGGGCTTTAATGGGAGCCCGAACTGGGCGCCCTACAACGGTATCCCCTTCGACCTAGACCATGAAGGCCACTGGGGATGGCGGGCCGATGCCATACGCGACAGCTTGCCGAGCTGGCTCGCCGGCTACACGCCCGATATTGCCCTTATCTTACTGGGCACCAATGATTGGTCGCGCGATAATTCAGATGGGCTCAGCCATACTCAAAGCGCAAACAAAACAAAAGAAGACATTCGAGGCATCATAAATACACTGCGCGCCGACAACCCAAACGTCATCATTCTTTTGGGCGATCCATTTCAGGAGTGGAACCCCTTCCCTGCCTATCGAAGCGCTTTTGCCGCTTTGGCGCTAGAAGAAGCTACAGAAGCCTCGCCCGTAATCAATGTGGCCCATGCGCCAGGCTGGGTCAGCAGCCCAGAGCTGCCAGGCACGCATACAGTGGACTGGGTGCACCCCAATCAAGCGGGCGATCTCCACCTGGCCGAGCGTTGGTATGCTGCTCTCTTCCCTTGGCTTGCCGTGAACTGGACGGCTTGGCAGGAGTGGTATTTCACCGGACAAGAGGAACTGCCGATTGCCGCCAAAACCTTTGATGCGGATAATGACGGTCTTTCCAACTTAGTGGAATACGCCCTTGGCACAGACCCAACTCATGACGACGCCGAAGAATATGGACCGCAGATGGTCATACAGGACGATACGCTGCACTATACCTTCGCGCGTGATACACGCCTTGCGGCAATCCGCACCGAGTGGAGCAGTCGAGTAATCTTTCGACCTGGGAAACCGTTTTTGATTCGGATGAAGTAGCGGAGAATAACAACGGCAATCACCATACGGTGTCCATCCCGCTAGGGGAAATGGAGTCCTGCTTTGTGCGATTGGTAGTCGAGGAAAAGTAGAGTTAGACTTATTACGTGCCCTTAACGCTCACTTCCCTGATAGTCATGGTGCCTTCTTCGACGACGATGGCGGCGGGGCCGCCGCACAGAAAACGGTGAGGTTCGCTAGAGCGGTCTTCAGCAGTGAGGAGCAGTTTGCCATCTATGTCGCCTTGGATATGATTCCCTTTAACCGATAGCTCAAGGGTGTAGAAGGAGTGCCAGTCGAAAGCGAATGGGGCTTCGGCGAGGATTTCAGAGGTGTCCATCCACTTGACGAGCTGGACCGTTTTGTGGTTAGTAAGCATGAGGGCGTAAAAACGGCGAAGCCCTTGAGCGCGGGCCGCTACGCCGCCACGCTTGAAATAGCGGGGCTGCAAGAAGGAGGATACCGTGTAGTCCTGCCAATCACGGGTACCGATACTCACGATACCCATGCCATCGTTTTGGCCGATATCGAAGGCATTATCTCCCCATGCCTTTGAGAATTTATGCGCGCCGTTTATCCATGCGCACTGCCAAGCAGCATCTTTTACGGGCCCTTTAACCAGATTGAGAGAAGGGGCACCAGACCAGGAGAGGCTGTCCAGATAAACTGTTCCGCGGGCAGATTTTCCCGAGGTCACTTCGATACCGATTTGCTCAATAAAAGGGCCTTCCACGGGAGGGATGGTCCACTCAATTGTTCCAGCGCCATTGGCTAGCTTGAGAGAATCGGAGCGGACATCGACAGGCTGACCGTTGGGCAAAACGCTACGAGCATAGAGACAAACGGATACATCGCCCACGGTGTCGGCAACGATACGAGCAGTAGCCTTTTGAGAAGGATAGAGTGTGGGGGAAGCAATGAGGCCGTAGCCACCCATTTGCCGCTGTTGCGCAGAGGTGAAAGTGGGTGTACCAGCGCGAGCGGCCTGGCCTTTTCCGAGCTGTTTGAAAGAGAGCGCTAAGGCATGTGCGCTGCCATCGGGAAGCAACGCATTGGCAACTGTGGCGACGCCCAGCGCATCCGTACGGGTATCAGGCTGGAAGCCCTGCACACTGCCAGGCAGTGAGAAGTGGAAACGCGCGCCATTCTTAGGGGCATGGAATTGCCCGCCCGCCAGGATGGTTCCGAATTCAATCAATTTGTAGGCTTCGCGAAGAGCGTCCGATAGGCACTCGCCACCCTCGGCAGTAGGCAAAAGCAAGCGGTCGGCCACGGGGCCACGGAAGTCCGCGCCCGAGGAAATACCGTCCAGCCCGTTCATGACGCCGAGAATGCAGCCCACGTTTGCAGAATTGCAATCGGTATCCCAACCGCAAGTATTGACAATCATGAGGGACTTCTGGAAGTCGCCATCGCCATGAAGAAGGGAAAGGATAATCAGGGCGTGGTTGGGGATCATGTGGCAGCCGCCGCCAAATTTATCGTAGCCGTAGGTCTCTTTGACCTTAGCAAAAGTGGCACGCCAGTCCTGCGGGTGGCTGCGATGCCACGCGCGGATATCACGGATGAGCTTGCGGATAAGGCAGTCCGCAGGGATGAATCCGAGGCCAGTATCGAGGAGCTTGTCTATGGACTTCTCGACAAAGGCTTGAGCGATGAGGGCCGCAACAACCTGTGCTCCGAAGACGGCTTCTCCATCGTGGCTTACGCTGCCTGCCTCTTTTGCGAAGCGGGCCGCCTGAGCGGGGTCTCCCGGGCAAACGAGGCCCCAGCCATCTATGAAGATTTGAGCGCCGATCTGCTCGGCGACCGTCTGGCCATTCAGCTCAATGCTACCGCTTTTGGGGGCGGGAATGCCCATCTTGAGACGCTGATAGGCAGTGTGCTCGGTGGAGGTACCCATGCCACCCCACCAAAGAATGGTTTTGTCTTCGATGATATTGTTGAGCCAAGTCTTGCCGATGGACTCCGCAGAGAGGTCTTTTCTGATGCCGTGCTCTTGAAGGGCGCGAATAAAAGCGAAGGTGCCAGAAATATCATCGTCCGTAACAACAAGAGGCGGATTATGGCCGAGCTTGTCGTTGACGTAATACCAGACCTCGCCGAGGTATTTCTCGATGTTTTCTATTGGCCAGCCCTCAAAGGGACGGCCAATATAAACGCCGATAATTTTGCCGAGGACGCCAGCGTAGACTTTCTCTGCGTAATCTTTGGGTAGGGACATAGTGTACAGTGAGTTGGAGATAATAGGATACTAGGAAGAAGGCAAAGCGAGCTGCTTGATGCGGGCGTCGAGAGCGGCCATGCCGTGCAAACGGGTCCCGCTCAAACGCTGGGCAATACCTGACGCCTGGAGGAGGGTATTTTTGCCCGTGAGGATTTCGTCGCGAGTGAGGCCGTTATACAGATCGCGGTAGAGAGCGGCGAGAGCCTTGACCATGGGAGAGTCTGCATCGAGGTCGTAATGGATAACATCGCTGGAAGCTTCACTGCGCAGCCATACTTGAGAAACACAGCCGACGACACGGTAGGCCTCCGTGCGATACTCAGGAGGAAGCGGACGGAGAGCGAGCGACCGCTCCATAAGCAGCCCAAGACGCTCCTGCGGGTCGGGCAGCAAAAGGAGCTCTTCCAACAGCGCAGCGTGGCGTTGGGCAAAGGTTTCCATGAGTGCTAGCTTTCCAAGACAACAGAATAAGCGCCTACGCCCTCGAAGCTAAGCCAGAGACTGCTGGAAGCATTCTCAAGCTGGAAGGGCACGGGAAGGCCCTTGCTATCGAAAACGCTAAGGCGCTGGGTGCCATCCATGGCGAGGAAGCGCAGCCAGTTGAAGCCCTTGGCCTCCACTTGATAGGTGATGCTCTTGGCTTTGCCGGAGAGCGAGAGCAAGCGCACGGTGGAATCCACGAGCGTGGCCGAATTGAGGTTGAGCGGCTCGCCCGTTAGCTTAACAGAATTCAGCTTTTTGCTGAGAAGGTTTTCGGGGAGCTGCCAAGTGCCTACAAGCTCTTTGCCATTGACGGTGAGCTTGGGGAAATCACCCTCGCTGCTGAAATGGAAGTCTATCTGGTTGCCGCGCCAATCGTAATGCTTCACGCTCTTGAGCGCACCGCTGAAACGAACGGCCAGCCCGTAAGGGAGACGGCGCACGCCAAGGCCAGTGAGCGCGGCCAGCATGGGGCCGATACTGAACGCCTGCGGGCGAATATCGTGATAGGGGTGGCCGTCGGGCATGTTTAGCATCTCGACGACGGTATTCGGCATGGGGAGCTTGCTGCCAGGGCGCTTGCACTGCTCTGCGGCCTTGAGCAAGACTGACATAATCTCGCTTTCTTCGATGTCCACGATGTCGAGGGACTGGAGCATGGAGAACCATGCAGCCAAGAACTCCTGCTTGTTGGCAGCCACGACATCCTTCACGAGGGCCTTGCGAATCGCAGGGGCAGCGGGAGGGTGCGAGAAAAACGGCGGCACACTGAGCGCCCACTCGTAATCGCAGCGATCGAGACCATAAGGGCCCGCGAGGATAGACTTGCCCTTTTCCGTGAGCAACTCGCCGTATGGGGGAAGCCCTACTGGACTCTCGGCAGCGGCCTCCCGCCAGTCTGCTATACGGGCGCGAAGAGCAGCGGCCTTATCGAGATAGGGCTTGCCAGCCTTGGTGCCTGAAAGCTCGGCGAGCATGAGGTAGGCGGCATGGCAAATCTCGTTTATGTAGATATCGTAGGAACGCTTGATGCGCTCACCCTGATAACCAGGGCTATAGAAATCTCCAGGATTGCCAACGGCGTTGTCATACCCGAAATCACGCGAACCAGGGAGCGGGGTTTCGCAGTGGAAAAAGCGACCGAAGAGGCCCTGCTTCTTATCAAAGCAATAGCGCTCCAGCCAGTCCATGGCACCCTGGAGAGTCGCCAGCTCCTTGACCTTTAGCTTTTCGCCTGATTGCTGGGCCAGAGTGAATGCGGACCAGATTGCGAAAAATACGCCGTCTTCCTCCCACTTGGTAATTTGATTTACGAGCATGAGGAAGGTCTCGCCCTTGGGGTAGCCCTTCTCATTTACCTTGGTGGGGTTGGCCAGCATGAAGCGGACCCACTTGCGGAGCGGCTCGACAGCGCCCGCGTATGCCTGAAAGGCCTCGATCATGGATCCATCGCGCACCCATATCATGTAGTAGATGCGATTGATAGCGGCGCGAATCGCTCCCTGTGCGTCCTGCTTGGCCGCGAGGACACGACGATTAACCGCGATAATATGCTCCAAATCTGCGGCATTTTGCAGCTCGATGGCTCCTGAGGCAGTCAGCTCGGCCACCTTCTTCTCGTTGGCCTTCAGGAGCTGGGCGGGCTTGAGCTTTTTCAGCGCGGCGCCGACTGTGGCGGCATTGTCGGGCTTGCCAGTGCCGATAAAGAAGAGAGGCTGCCCAGCCGCTAATTCGGCCCGCGCATAGAAACTGCGGCCCTCATCGAAAGTGATCTGGTGGCGAAAGGCACCTTTGCCAGGCCCAATAACGGCCAAGTGCTGCAAGTCGTGGAATCGGTCTTTAAAGCCGACCATAAAGGAGTCCTGCTTTTGGCCGAGAAGCTTGGCCTCCTTGTCGGACTTCAAGTCAACAATCTGTGGCTCATCGAACCAGACGGCGACGGCGGGCTTGTCTGCCAGGGGAACGACGTGCATGACCTGCTTTTGGTAGCGGATAACCACGTGGAAAGGATCGTAATCGCAACCGATAAAATCGGCCTCCTTAAGACCACGGACAGTGATTGCATCGAAGAGGCGCGAATAGTCGTCGCGATTGCTAAAATTCCTATCGCGATAGTGAGCGGACGACCCAGCGAGCGGGGAGAGCCAGAGCTCCAAGCGGGTAGTATCATATACAGCAACTTCGGCACGCACGCCCATGGGGGAATGAGTGAGGATGATTTTTCCTTCGGGATCGTAAATGGCCATGACAATAGAGTAACGATTTAATAGATGAATTCACAGGCATCATGCTCAAAAAAAGGTGCGCTTGGCAAAAGAAATGCGCGCAGATGAATGAGCGATTACGAACGTGCCGAAAAACTATTTACCAGTTGGCCACAAAATAAGGCTTTCCCTGATATTAGTCATCCCATTATTCTCCGGCAGAACTGGTCTATTTTATGCGCGCTGCCTACCTGTTTTGCTGCCTGATCTTGTCCGTTCATGTCTTTGCTCAGGAAGAAGACATAACCGCACTGCTTGATGTGCTTGATGAAGAAACGAAAACCGCGACGGAAGAAAGGACAAACGCCGATTTTCTTCCCGGAATCATAACCGTGCTCGATGGCGCGGAAATGGAAAAAGCCGGGATGCGAACCGTTTGGGAAAGCCTCGATCTAGTCCCCGGTTTTCTAACTGCTTACAATAACTTTGGCGAGCTGACGGTAGGCGTGCGGGGGTTGGGCTACCAGCAACACTATTCATTCAACAAGGTTTTCATAGATGGCATAGCGGTGGAATCGACCGGAGAGCAGAGGATGGCCTACCTCACATTACCCGTTGAGCAAGTGGAGCGCATAGAGGTGCTGCGAGGCACAGGGGGCGTGCTCTTTGGGGCGGATGCCACAGCGGGCGTCATTAACATCATAACGCGGAAAAACGGCAGCGCGGCATGGGTAGAGCGGGGCAGCTTCGATACTTGGCACGTGGGTGGCCGTTTCTCTAACTACGATAAGGAGAGGGATTTGCGCGTCTATCTTGCCGCAAATTTGCTCAAAACTGACGGGAGCGCAACCGTGGTGCAAAACGATGCTTTTACTGCGGCCAATCTAGGCTACGCGCCCGGCCCGATAGATGATCGCGACGAGTCCCGCTATTTTTCAGCAGGAGTGGAATGGAAAGGTTTATCCCTAGAGGGGCGCTATATTGAGCGACTGCCGGGAGATTTCTATGGGCTGGACGCGCTACCACCGCGCGGTTTTTTGGACAGGGGTAGCGATAAGTTTTGGCACACCGCCATCCAGTATGATCGGGAGTGGGTGGAAGACCTAAACGGGAAAATCCGCTTTGCCTACAAGCGGCATGACTTTCTCGGTGAGGAGCATATTCGGACGCCAAGGGGAGCGGTTACTCGCGTGCCACCCGGCTCCCCCCTGGCGAACCGCCCGCTGCCCGAAGATTATGTGGATAGGCGCGCGCAAGATGAATCGCGGCTAGAGTGGTTTACCGAGTGGGTATGGTCTGGCTGGGAGCAACATAATCTACTCTTCCAGTCGCAGTTTTCACGGCTAGAGCTGGAAGACTCCTTTATCGAAACTGTATCCCCTGCGCTAGTGAGCGGTGTTCAGAAAGGCTGGCTACCCATAGGCAGCCAGCGAGAAAGTTTTAGCCTGACTGCCCAAGACCAGTGGTCTTTGAAAGATGATTTGATGGTGACATTCGGCCTACGCTTCGAGGATGTCAGCGATGTCGGCACCAACTGGTCTCCCCAATTCGCGCTGGCCTACCGACCGTGGGATCCGCTGACCCTGAAGGCGCAATACACGAGAGGATTTCGCGAGCCCTCTTTTCTTGAGCTATACGAGCTCAACTCGGGACGCGCCCGCACTCTCGACGCCGAAACAGTGGATATTGTGGATATCAGCGCAATTTACCGCACACCCGCAACGGTGTTTAGAATAACGGGATTTTATCAAGAGTTTAAGGACCTGATTTCACGGCGGAACGACACCACGGGCGCCCTCATCTACTCCAACCGCGACCAAGTGGATTCTTACGGGGTAGAGCTGGAATGGTCGCATGACTTTACCAGTTGGCTCGAGCTTTCGGGCAATTTCTCATGGATTCACACAAACGATATTTCTGACCGCCCCATACCCGGCATGGCGCAGTATCTTGGCCATATCCAAACTAAACTCACGCCACACAAAAACGTGGAGGCCATCTTCCGGTGGCGCTATGTGGATGATGTGCAAAACTACCTTGGGCCACCCGTTGCGGGAACGCCTGACCGCCTAGAATTGGCGGATATTCCGGCGTATAATTTCTTCGATGCCATTCTTAATTTTCCGAACTGGCCCGTGAGCTCAATGTCTATACAACTAGGCGTGAGAAATCTTTTCAATCAGGAAGCCCAATACCTCTCTTCTCCAGTCGTTCGCAACAATGCATCTATCTACCCCGAAGGGCTTCCAGCCCACCCCAGGGAGTGGTATGTACAGATCAAGTATGAGTTTTAGCAAAGCCGCATGAAGCAATTATGGCCCATCTTGCTGGCTTTCATAGCGTGCGCCTGCTTTGCCCCCGCGCTCAGAGCGGACGCGGAATATGATCGCCGCCTAACGGTAGGAGCGAAGATCTTTCGCCATCTGCTGCCCGGCGACGACAAACTGGCAGAATCCGCCAGGGAAGACGGGGCCTTTCGCATTTGGATAATCTCCCGAAACAATCTCCCCGAGGCAAAAAAAGCGCAGGAACTGCTAGCAGCTACCACCGGAAAAAATTCTCCCTCGATAGAAGCCAGCGTAGTATTGCTGGCCGAGCTGGAAAATGAGGCTCGCCTACCACACGGGGCGTTTCTGGCCGAAGCTCTGCCTACTGAGGAATTGCGGAAGGTGATAACGTTTGCCAACGCAAATGGAGTAATGCTCTTTTCTCCGTTTCAGGGAGATGTGGAGGCGGGTGTGGCCACAGGGTTTGTGGTGGAGGCAAAGGTGGTACCATTCCTCAATTTGAAAGCGCTCCGAGAGGCTGGCCTCACGCTGCGCCCGCTCTATCTAAAAATTTCCAAGCTACATGAATAATGAAGGTCCAACTGCGCTAAAAGCGCCAGAGCCGCGGTCGCTAAAGCTGCTTTCCCTGCTCTTTTTTCTCCTAATTCTGGCACTGCACTCGCTCACTTATTTATATTGGTCGCTCGACCTGAATCCCAAGCTGCGCTCGGAGATAGCTGCCCACGCGGCGATGCTGGCCGATGCGCAATCCCTTGCCATAGCGGAGGCCGCCACCGATGAGGGCCGCCCTCAAGCTGCCCTGGAAGAAACCGCCGCCCGCATACTCCTGCTCGCCCGCCAGCCACAAGGCGATGTATATTTTGAGGGGCTAAAAACGGAATTCGACTACTTCCAACTGCCACAGGAGACAGGCAGCCTAGACCGCTCCTGGGGAACGCTTGCTTCGCCTAATTCGTTTGTGACGGAAGTGCCTCTCTACTCGCCGCTGGATAGCTCCCTGATTGGCTTGGCCACATTTTACAGCGGGGATGGGCTGGCGAGGCATATAAGCGGAGATTTCAGGCGCTCCCTAATAATTCAGACCAGTGTGGGCACCCTACTCCTGCTCGCAGTGTGGTTTTCCCTTCGCAAGCTCTACCGCAGCATAGACATAGCACGCGCCAAGGCTGAGGCCGCCAATAAAGCCAAGAGCAGCTTTCTCGCAAATATGAGCCATGAGCTGAGAACCCCGCTCAACGCCATCATAGGATTTACGGAAATCATGGAGCGCGACAGCGGACTCCAGCACCAAGACAAGCGGAATTTGCAAATCATTAGCCGCAGTGGGGAGCATCTGCTCAGCCTCATCAACAGCGTGCTGGAAATGTCTAAAATCGAGGCTGGGATGGTGCTGATAGAACCCAACCCCTTCGACCTGCGCACGATGCTGGAAAGCATCGAGTCCATGATGGGGATGAAAGCTGATCAAAAAAATCTCCATCTCATGTTTGAGCTCCCGCCTGACATGCCCCGCAGCATTCGGACAGACGAGGGAAAGCTCCGCCAAATACTTATAAACCTGCTCGGCAATGCCGTGAAATTTACTCCAAAAGGGTCCGTTACCCTACGCGTAGAAGTCTGCCCATGCGAAGCCGCCACTGGGACGGACACGTTGGTGAGGCTACGATTTTATGTGACAGACACCGGCCCTGGCATACCCCAAACAGAGCAAGATGCGATCTTTCAAGCATTCCGACAGGCAGCCGACAATAGGCAGCGCAATGAAGGCACGGGGCTAGGCCTAGCCATTAGCCGACAATACGCAGTTCTTATGGGTGGAAGCCTATCTCTAACCAGTAGCCCGGGCCAAGGCTCGGAGTTTGTTCTGGAAATTCCCGTGGAGATAGCCAGTGAAGCTGAATCGGCCTCCAATCTGCATGATAAACGCCGTATCCTTGGCATAGCCAGCCCGCCGCCTGATGGGGACCGCTGGCGCATACTGGCCGTGGATGACATGGAGGAAAACCGCCTCCTTCTGCGCAAAATACTGGAACCGCTTGGATTCGAAGTGCAAGAAGCTGCCGATGGCCTGCAAGCCCAAAGCCTGTGCCAAGAGTGGCGCCCGCACTTTATCTGGATGGACTTGCGAATGCCCAACTGCAACGGCTACGAAGCAATGGAGGCCATACGCTCGAAACTAGGCCCAGCCATGCTTCCCGGTAGCCCCTACATTGTCGCACTGACAGCTCACGCTTTTGAAGAGGAAAGGCGAGATGCCTTCAGGCGAGGGTTCGACGACTTTGTCCGCAAGCCTTTCAAGGAAAACCTCATACTTGAGACGCTTCGCCAGAAGCTAAAGCTCGAATACTATTACGAGGACACCGCAACTCCGCTTCCACAGTCTCAGCGCGAGCAAGGGCGCAGTGAGGCAGCCCACTGGCAGCGCCTGTGTGCGCGGCTCCCCTCGCATTACGCCGAAGAGTTTCGCCAAGCCATAGACTTGGGCGACCTGCAAAAGCTCGATTCACTAATCGCTTCCATAGCTCAAACGGATACCGATTTAGCCAACCATATCGGCGCACTTGTCCGCTCATTTGCTTACGACAGGGTGCTAGCTCTCTTCGATGCGCCCGCCAAACAATAACTGCCATTTGCCATGACGCCCGCACCAACACCGCCAGACATACTTGTAGTGGATGACACTCCTGAAAACATCGCTGTGCTGCGCGATATACTGGCCCAAGACAAACTGGTAATACGCGCCGTTCTCAATGGCCATGCCGCAATCAAAGCCGCCCGCAGCAAAGTGCCCGACCTTATCCTCATGGATATCCTTATGCCAGGCCTGGATGGTGTGTCTGCCTGCCGACAGCTTCACGAAGACCCACTGACGAAAGACGTGCCGATACTGATCATCAGCGCTCTTGATCAAACGCAGGACAAGCTTCGCGGTTTTGCCGCAGGCGCGGTGGACTATATCTCGAAGCCATTTCGCCACGAGGAAGTTCTTGCCCGCGTGCGTACACACCTGAGCCTGCGAAATGCGCGCAAGCAACTGGAGGCCCAGAATGAGGAACTTCGCGAGGCCGCCCGCCTCCGCGATGAAATGGACTACATACTAAGGCATGATCTTAAAGGACCGCTCAATGCGATAATCGGCTATGCCCAGCTCCTGCGCGAACCCGATTCCGCGCCGAATCGCGCGGAGTTTGCGCAATATATAGAGGATAGCGGCGACGTAATGCTCCAAATGATACACCGCGCTTTCGATTTGATGAAGATGGAGCGGGGGAACTACCAACTGAACGCCACAGTTTTTGATATCCATACACTATTACAAAAGATTATCCACCAATACACCCAACTGGCACATCAAAAGAATCTGACCATTGAAATAGAAAGTATTAATCCCAACCCAGAATCCGGGGTAGCAATAATTGGAGAAACCCTCCTGTGCCAAACGCTATTTCACAATCTACTAAAGAACGCCATTGAGGCCGCACCACCGAGCACGGAAATACAAGTGAGGTGTGAAAATGCCAACCCAGTGAGAATCTCCATTCGCAACGCGGGAGAAGTACCACCACAAATACGCGATCGGTTTTTTGGGAAATACATCACGGCAGGCAAGGTGGGCGGCACAGGCCTTGGAAGCTATTCAGCGAAATTGATGACAGTGACGCAGAACGGAACAATAAAGCTAGATAGTTCGGAAGCTGGTCACACTACCATCATTGTCTCACTGCCAAGCGCGGAGGACTACCTGCGCCAAGAGCAGATTCTCACCCAGAGACATACTTCAATGCCCGCACAGGCAAGTGAGCCAACGATGTCTCGCAGCCTCCTGATTGCAGACGACGACGCGGCCAATCACCAGTTTATCCGCAAATCGCTTGAGGCGCAGAAATGGCACTTCTCCTTCGCAATTTCGGGGGAGGAAGCCCTTACGCTATTGATGGACAAAGCGTTTGACTTCGCGCTGATTGACCTTGAAATGCCACTGCTCGACGGATTTGCAGTGGCCAAGCGCTACCAAGCCAGCGCGGCAGCAAGGACTGAAAACAAGCCTACCACACTTGTAGCCTTTACCGCGCATGACGGGCCGGAACTGCGCAAACGCTGTTTGGACCATGGCTTTGCCCATGTGATTACAAAACCTATCACGCCCGCTACCCTGCGCCAAGAAATGCTCTTTCTGCTCGGCAGCAGACCTGCCCCGCAACCCCGATCCGTTCCTGCGGATGCCGTTTCCGTAGAGACAGAGCTGCAAAAGCTGATCCCAGGGTTTATCCGCTCGCGTCTGGAGCAACACCCCGAGCTGGACGCTGCCATACGCGATTCAGACAGGGATCGCGTCCGCAAAGTTTGCCATAGGCTGAAGGGCTCGTGCGGGCTTTACGGATTTCCCGGCGCGGCTGATCAATACGCTGCCATAAGCGCCGCCATGGAAAAGGGCGACCAAGCAGCAGCGCTCTACATTTCGCAAAGCCTTGTCGCATTCTGGAACCATATTTCAACCGCCAATCACTAACGCTCAAGACTATGTTCGCACACAAAATCCTCCTCATCGATGACGATTCCGCCATCATTGATCTGCTGTCCGCACTCCTTCAAGCCTATCAAGGCATCACGGTAGTAGCAACGACACAGGCCGCAGAAGCCATCCCTCTAGTAAAGTCGGAAAAGCCTGACCTCATCGTGTGCGATATTGATATGGATGACCAAGACGGCTGTGTGATAGCCCAGAAGCTGAAAGACAATCCAGCCACTTCCTCTATCCCACTCATCTTTCTCTCCTCACTCATTTCAAAGGCTGACTACGAACGAAGCAAGGGCATGGTGGGAGGCCGAAAGGTGCTCAGCAAGGAGTTGCCCTCGCCAAAAGTCGTAGAGGCCATCCTCGCTGAATTGAAGGGGTAAATTTCGAGTAAGGCACAGGCGCTAAAGAGTTGCGCTGCACGGCGATTTACTAACGATAGCTTTATGGCTATCCCGCGCACGCGCTTTTATTCGCTATTGGTATTTCTGAGCCTACTGCCGCTTCTAGCCGTGGCCAAGCCCATACGAGTGGCTACGCTAAATGTGCGAAACTACACGCTGGTGCATCGGCAGGTGGATGGGGTGTTTGCGCCGGATTACCCCAAGCCAGAGGCGGAGAAGGCTGCGCTAAGGAGACTGCTCATTGCGGTGGATGCGGATGTGGTGTGCCTGCAGGAGATGGGGGCAGAGCTATTTTTGGAAGAGCTGCGAAGGGATTTGCGCACGCTGGGGCTAGAATACCCGCACGCGCTTTTACTACGAGCGGCGGATGAGAATCGCCACCTTGCGGCGCTTTCAAAAATCCCGTGGGATACGGCTACACGACACACAGCGATACGATTTACAATTGAGGGAAAAACGGAGTGCGTAAAGCGTGGCCTCATGGAGCTGCGGTTCTCCATGCCAGACGGACGCACCTGGACGCTCTACAATCTGCACCTGCGCTCTCGCTTAACTGAGAATGAGGCCGATCACAATAATGCGCGACTGCGGGCTGCCGAAGCCACCGCCATCCGTAATCTTATCTTAAAGCAGCACGCCGAAGAAGCAGAACCACGCTACCTGATTGCAGGGGATTTTAATGATACGCCAGACAGCGCTGCGCTACGGCGATTTTTGAGGAAAGGGGATCAAGCACCCACGCTGCTCCTACCCACGGCGGATGACCGTGGCCATACCTGGACCTATCATCACAAGCGTGCAGAGAGCTACTCCCGCATAGACTACCTGCTACCCTCGCCCGCACTACTGCCTTTTATAAAGAGTGGGAGGGCATTCATCCCACACTTGCCCACAACGGCGGAGGCATCGGATCACAGGCTGGTGTATGTGGATCTGGAGGTGGGGGAATAGACCTGCCTTTCTACCCAATTTTTAATCACACCATTTGCTTTCCCAAGCGTAACTATTCCACTATACAACGAGCAAAGCTACAAAAGCCGTCGCTAAACTGCTCTCCCATTTTACCAAACATTCCTCTGCTCATCTGCCTTGCCTGCGCTGCCTACCATTTCACTCCAAGGAGTCTCCAAGCAATTTGGCGATGGGCCGCGTGTGCTTGAGGGGGTCAGCCTGGATGTGGCGCAGGGAGAGTTTGTGAGCCTGATTGGGCCGAGCGGGTGCGGAAAGAGCACCTTGCTGCGGGTGATTGCGGGGCTTACGCCGCACAGTGAAGGCACGGCCACTGTGGAAGGGCATCCTCCAGGCCATGCGGACAACAAGGTGGCCTTTATTTTTCAAGAGCCCACGCTTTTGCCGTGGCTGCGTGTGCAAGCGAATGTGGAAGTGCCCTTGCGCTTGAGGCATGAACCCAAGGCCGCTCGCGAAGAAACTGCCCGCAAGCTGCTCGATCTTGTGGGGCTCGCCCATGCGGCAAACTATTTTCCAAGGCAACTCTCGGGAGGCATGAAGATGCGGGTATCCATTGCACGGGCACTATCGCTGACGCCACACTTGCTGCTGCTGGACGAGCCATTTGCTGCGCTGGACTCTATCTCGCGCAGCCGCTTGAACGAGGAATTGCTCCGCCTGAGGGATGCCCAAAAGTGGACAGCGCTCTTTGTGACGCACTCGGTGCAGGAGGCGGTATTTTTGTCGGACAGGATTATTGTAATGGCACCAAACCCTGGGCGCATCCATGCCTCGATACCGATTAATCTGCCGCACCCCCGCACGCCGCAGACGAGGGAGTCGCCTGACTTTGCACTGGCGTGCGCGCAAGTAGCAAAGGCGCTGGGGCAAGCAGCGGAAGAAGGAAGAAGGCAAAATGAAGAATGAAGAAAACCCGAACGCTTGCCTAGTGCCAGTTCAACGATACTTTATGACTTTTAGCATACCCATTAGTTAGTCTCCTGCCCTATCACTCACTTCACATTCTACCCCCCTTCCCCTATGCCCCGAATTGCCTTTATTGGTTGCGGCCACCATGCCAGCAACAATCTTTACCCTGCCCTACGCTATGCGGATTGCGAGCTAGTAGCTGCCTGCGATCTATGGGATAATAATCGCGCTCTTGCAAAGAGGGCGTTTGGCGCACAGCGGGTTTATGAGCACTATGAGCCACTACTGGCCAATGAGCAATGCGACGGCGTGATTATCTGCGGGCCAGCCTCCCTGCATTATGAGGCTGCCAAGGCTTGCTTGCAGAAGGGATTGCCCGTCCTTGTCGAAAAGCCACCTGCCGAGACGCTTGCGCAGATGATCGAGCTTCGGCAGCTCGCTCGCGAAAATAAAGCGGCGCTGCATGTGGCTTTTATGAAGCGATTTGCCCGCTATTACCGCACAGCTAAGGCGATAACGGAACGCCCCGAGTTTGGAGCGATTGCCCATGTGATGATACGCTACTCTTACGGGATAAAACTGGACCCCACACGCACGCTTTCGCTTATGGCGATTCACGCGCTGGATTTGATGCGATTCTTTCTGGGCAATCCTACACAGGTGCATGTGTGCCACGCTGATTTCGAAGGGCATAACTCCTATACCTTGCAATTTTGCTTTCAGAGCGGCGCGACGGCCACTGTAGTGCTCAACGCCACCGCACCCACCCCTATCGAACGACTTGAAATAACGGGCAAAGGGGCATTCCTTTCCGTGAATGAGCTAACGGAGCTAAACTACTACCCGCCGCAGGCAAACCCATGGGCACCACCCGTAGGCGAGCGCTATGCGCCCAACAGCACCTTGCAGACATTTGAGAACGCCAGCACGGAAATACAGGGCTACGCAGGCGAGATTGCTGCCTTCATGAATACACTGAACGGACAACTCTCCCCAACGCTTGCCACGGCAGACGATGCTGTGGCCGCCATGCGGCTGATTGAGATAATCGCGCAGGCGGCTAATCATGCAACCATCGCTTTGCCCGATCTCATTAGCTAAAGACAACGCACACGATGATTTCACTAGCCGTATCCACCTACTGCCTAGCGCCTTGCACCTTGGAGGAGGCGTTGAGCCAATTAGCTG
>CAZHQD010000041.1:0-21546 GCA_964533835.1 uncultured Puniceicoccaceae bacterium
TGTGGCAGGAATGAGTCCTCGCGCGTATCGCAAACAAGAGCAACAGTAAGCCGTTAAAGCATTATGGTCTTCCCTGTTATGCGTGCCTCTTCCGCGGCAAAAGCAACCAGATGGCTATGCACCGATTTTTGTATTGAGGTCGTCATCTCTGCTGCTGGCACACTAGTCATTTCCCGATAAAGGGCATCCACTAGACCTTTGTCTGCGCCGCCATGCCCATGGCCGTCAAACGCGATGTTCCATCTGGTAGCATTTCCCGTGGCAAATTCCTCTGCGATAAGGTCGGCCCCTGTGTGCCTGCGGCAGCCATCACCGCCCCAGAGGCGGCCCTTTGTGCCGTAGATTTCCAGCTCCCGCCCCTGCGCAAATGCCGTCATAGTCAGTGAGGCGGTGCCGCCGTGATCAAACTCCATTGAGACAATCTGGTGATCCACCACGTCATTATCGCACCGATAGACACAGCGCCCCCACGGGCTTTTCGATAGCCACTCGCGTATTTCTGCGTTGGTGGCAGTATCCGTTTTGTCAAAAACATGGCGAAGCCAGCCGCGGTGCTTATTTATGTAAAGCAGGGAGTTGTAGGCGCAGCTTTCACCAACAGGGCAGCCATCCGTGCATCGATCGGGAGCGCCTTCTGGAGCGTTAGCTACTTTAAAATGACTTAAGTTGCCGTGGCTGCCAACCTTGCGAACTCGCCCTCCCATGAACCAGCAAATGAGGTCGAGATCATGGCAGCACTTGGCGAGAATCATGGGATTGGATTTGCCTTTTACTGCCCAGTGCCCGCGCACGAATGAATGAGCTTGGTGCCATGGATCTACTCCCTCTAGCGCTCGAAGTGAAACCACATTTCCGATAATGCCTGAATCTAGGACCTCTCTCACCTTTCGATAAAAGGGAGCGTAGCGCAGCACATGGCATACAAGCAGCCTGCGCCCGAACCGCTCTGCGGCTGCTTGAAGTTGTCGGCACTCGTCTGGAGTGGGAGCAATCGGCTTTTCAAGCAAAACATCGTAACCCTTTTCTAGCGCCATCAGGCAGGGCTCCACATGGTAGGCATCCTGTGTGCCGATTACGGCAATGTCTGCCAGGCGTGGACCCGCAAACAATTCTTTCGCGGAGGCGAAGGTCTTTATGTCGGGCGTACCATAAGAACGCATTCGCTCAATGCGCTCAGGGCGTGGGTCCGCAACAGCGACGAGCCTAAAGCGATCGGGTCTTTCTGTGGCGAGACTGCAATAAGTAAGGGTTCGGCCACCGCAACCGACGGCGGCAAGAGTAAGGGGGGTAGGGGAGTTCATACTACTTAACTAGATTCGTGCGACTGGCATGGAATGCGCAAGCATCAAAATCTGGACCTATTTTACAAACTGCGAAAGCGACGCGGGCTTACTCCGTACTTTCCTTTAAACAAACGGTGAAAGTGAGAGGGGTTTTCAAAGCCGCATTCCATAGCAATTTCCAGCACCGAGAGCGAGCTGGTGCGCAGCCAGTGCGCGGCCTGCTTCATCCGTGCCTCGTTCACCAGCTGGGTTGGTGTCTTGCCCGTGGATTTTTGGCAGCAACGGCTCACATGCGCGTGGCTTCTCCCCGTTACCTCCACTAGCCCCGCAACTCCTTTGGCCAAAATCTCAGGCTCTTCTAGTTTTATAAGCGCCTTGCGGAGCCAATCTTCTCCAAGCGGACGCGGCTGAGTGTTTGTTACAGGAAGACAGAGTTTCCATAGTTGGAGAATAGCTGTTTCCAACGAAAAAATGGTGTGTGGCTCACTGGCAAGATTCATCATGTTTTGGCTCAGCTGTTCCATTCCTCTGGCGCTCAGCTGTAGCTTGAAGGGATGGCGATGCCGATAGAGTGCGCTATACTCTTTTGGGTATGCCTTTTTCAGGCGTGTGAATACAACTGGAGAAATTGCAATATTCGTGAACTCAAAGCTCTCCCCTTTATTCACGGGACGCAGTGAGTGCGCATCTTCGGCTCGAATCAGTATAAGTGAGCCTTTTTCGAGTATTTCGAGCTCGTTGTTTATGAGGTGTTTGCATCTCCCATTCGTCATCCAGAATACCTCAGCGTAATCATGGCAGTGGTAGCCAGGGATCCGGTTTCGAGCCCACTCCACTGTGGTAAGGTGATAGTAGGGCCCCTGTGCCATGCGATCAGCGAACTTTAGCCTCGGTATAACCACTCAAAGATTAAGTCTTTGTATATCAAATTTTGCAATGTTTTTGATTGTTCTAGCAACGATTGCTGGGCCGCATTTTTGCTATCATTTGACTCTATGAAGATACTCTACATTGGTGGGACAGGTAATATCAGCGCCGCGTCAGTGCGCTTAGCGGTCAAGCAAGGGCACACTGTTTATTTGCTAAATCGCGGCACCCGTTCTCTTGAAAGCTATGGCATTTCGGGAGTCCATTCCATCAATGCCGATATTAAAGATGAGGCTGCGGTCGCCTCGGCAATTGCAGGATACACATTCGATGTCGTAGCCAATTTCATCGCGTTTAAGCCTGCGGATATTCAGAGAGATGTCCGCCTCTTCAGTGGCAAGTGCGGGCAGTATATCTTTGTGAGTTCGGCATCTGCCTACCAAAAGCCTCTTGCAAGTTGCTTTGTCACGGAGTCCACCCCGCTGGCCAATCCCTACTGGGACTACTCGCGGGACAAGATAGCTTGTGAGCTCGCCTGCATGGAGGCCTACCGTGCTTCGTTTTTTCCCGTCACGATCGTGCGTCCTTCCCTTACATATGAGACAGTAATTCCCGTAGCCATTGGCAGTTGGGATGATTTCACTATCGTAGAGCGTGTACGCGCGGGGAAGCCTGTCCTTGTCCATGGAGATGGGTTGGGGTTATGGACAATTACCCACTCGCGCGATTTTGCCGTAGGTTTCAACGGGCTCTTCGGCAACCAGCGTGCCATGGGCGAGGCCTTCCATATTACATCAGACGAGGTGCTCACCTGGAATCAGATTTATGATGCTGTGGGAATCGCTGCTGGCGTAGGCCCCGTAAAGAAAGTCCACGTTCCCTCAGATTTTATTGCGAAAAAAGTCGCATGGATGGCGGGCAATCTTCTCGGAGATAAGGCCGTATCTGCTATCTTCGATAATTCGAAAATCAAGCGTGCGGTGCCTGGTTTTTGCGCCACCACCACTTTCCAGGAGGGCATACGCGAGACCATTGCCTGGTTTGAGGCCAAGCCTGAGCGCATGAAAATAAATGAGTATAACAATCGCCTAATTGATAGCGTGATTGCTGATTACCGCACCGCCTTCGACAACGTGAACCCCCTCTAATCCCATGAGTAAGAAAAACATAGCAATTTTCGGCTGCGGAGACTTCCTGCGCTGGCAGACAAATGACCTCAAGAAGTCTAGTCTTGTTCGGGTAGCCGCCCTCTACGATCCCGACACCGCGCGCGCCGCAAAGTATGCGGCAGAGTTTGGGGCAAATGTTGTGACCGACCCCGATAAGATCTTTGCCGATGCGTCCATAGATATCGTGGCGCTGTTTGTGCCGCCTTGGGTCCGTATCAAGCTCTTCCTCAAAGCAGCACAGGCTGGCAAGCACGTCATTGCTACCAAGCCCTTTGGCTCTACCGTTGCCGAGTGTGATGAGATGGCTGCCGCAGCACGAGAGGGCGGTATCCGCGCCGGCATTCTCTATGGGCGCTCATCAGACAGCTTTGTGGAAGCCGCAAAGGACCTCTTTCTCGACGGTCGCCTGGGCAAGCTCGCGCTCTACAAACAAGACTGGATACACGCCTACCCGCAGTGGAATAGCTGGGCTACAGACCCTGAGAAAAACGGCGGGCCCTTTATGGATGCTATGATCCATAACCTTAACGCTGCCTGCTACCTCTTCGGCAAGGAGGTGACGGAGTCATCCTTCTTCTCAGACCGCCTTTCCCATCCTGATATGAAGTGTGCCGATACCGAGGCCATGATCATCCGCTATAAAGACGGCGGCGTGGCCAATCTCTTCATTACCTGGGCTGCCGATCTAGCCACCCACAGCCGCGAAGGCAACGACCGCGAGCATATAGACCTTTTCTACATGGTGACAGACAAAGGCTACCGCCTCACCAAGCAATGGGGAGCCAATGGCCCTGAGATTGTAGCCTCCCGTGAAGGCCGCACCGAGCATATTCCTTGTCCTCCACTGGCTACCACAACCTACGATGCCTTTGCCGCCCATCTGGACGGCGCCCCATTCCCGCGGACCCTCGCCTCCATAGCAGACGCCACCCGCGACATCGCCCTCGTGCGTCGCAAGGGCTAATTTGCTCCTAACAGATCAGTGACCTGCATGGCCCTCTCTTTTGGATAAAGAGGGGGCTTTTTTCTGCTCCAAATAATGAGGGGTGGAGAGATAGAATTACATCAAAAAAAAAGCGGCCTCTCCGAGTTGGAGAGGCCGCTGAAGTTTATAAGGTTGAACGAAACGGATTAGCCGAGGTGGCTTTCCAGTGCGTCTTCCTGCTCGGAAACGCCAAGGGTGTTAATGCGGAGGCGGCGGTAGCTCATAAAGCCCGTGCCTGCGGGGATTAGGTGACCCATGATGACGTTTTCCTTGAAGCCCTGGAGGTTGTCTACCTTGCCGAGGGTAGCAGCGTCTGTGAGCACGCGGGTGGTTTCCTGGAAGGAAGCGGCGGAGATAAACGATTCCGTTTCCACAGAGGCCTTAGTGATACCGAGGAGCACGGGCTCGCCTTCGCCTGGTTTACCACCAGCTTCGGCGATTCGCGCATTCTCATCCATGAAGGTTTCGCGCTCGACCATTTCGCCCCAGAAGAAATCAGTGTCACCTGGATCGGTGATACGGATTTTGCGGAGCATCTGGGAAATGATTAGCTCGATGTGCTTATCATTAATCGTAACACCCTGCTGGCGATACACCTTTTGGATTTCCGTAAGGATGTATTCCTGGACGGCATTGGGCCCGAGGATCTCCAGAATTTCGTGAGGATCGGCGGCGCCTTCGGTGAGGAACTGGCCTTTGTGCACGATATCACCCACTTGCACGATGATGTGCTTGCCGTGAGGGATCAGGTGCTCTTCTTGCTGGCCGGATTCACTGTCAGTCACTATCAAGCGCTTCTTGCCGCGCAAGGTGCCCGACATCGAGACAATACCGTCGATCTTGGCCATTTCAGCGGCTTCTTTCGGACGGCGGCCTTCGAAGAGCTCAGCCACACGGGGTAGACCACCCGTGATATCCTGCGTTCTGGAGGCGGAGCGGGGAGTCTTGGCGAGCATGGCGCCAGGGCCGATGATATCGCCATCTTCCACCTGAAGCTGAGCCATAGTGGGGATCGCGTATTGGGCGAGCACTCTTGGCTTGGAGCCTTTGCGCTCCTTCTCGTTATCTCCGAGATACTCGTGGATTTCGATAATCGGATTAAGGTCTTCCTTGTGCTCCACAACGACCGATGCGGACTTGCCCGTGGCGGGGTCCACCTCGCGCTTGATGGTCACACCAGGGATCATGTCCACAAAGTGCACTTTTCCGCCCTTTTCGGACATAATAGGCACGTTGTGAGGGTCCCACTGAGCGATAGTCTGGCCACGCTTTACGGAAGCGCCGTCTTCGGCAAGGAGAATGGCGCCCGCGGGAATGTTATAGTTTTCCAGCTCGCGCTCATTTTCATCCATGATGGTCACGCTACCAGTCTTGTTAAGGACGATGCTGTTGCCCTCGCTGATTGGCACGAGACGCAGGCCGTGGTAGCGGATGATACCGTTGGCACGGACTTGAATGTCGTTGCTCTTGGCGCGAGATGCTGCAACCCCACCGACGTGGAAGGTACGCATGGTGAGCTGAGTGCCAGGCTCACCGATGGACTGCGCCGCAATGATACCAACAGCGGCACCCGTCTCCACTGTTTTACCAGTGGCTGGATTGATACCGTAGGCCTTTGCACAAAGGTTGTTGCGTACCAGGTGGGTGAGGGGAGACATGATCTTCACGCGCTCAATACCTGCGGCATCTACCTGCTGGGCAAGAGCTTCAGTGATGAGCTCGCCAGCCTTGATGATTACGCGGTCCGGCTCATTGGGGTCATAAACATCGTCACTGGAGCAGCGGCCAATGAGGCGGTCGCGAAGAGGCACGATCTCGGTGTCGCCATCATAAATGGCCTGTTTCCAGATGCCGTCGCGGTTGCCATCGTCATCGCTGGTGATGATAATGTCCATGGCTACATCGCAAAGTTTACGTGTGAGGTAACCTGCGTCTGCCGTTTTGAGAGCGGTATCGGCCAGACCTTTGCGCGCGCCGTGGGTGGAGATAAAGTACTCAAGCACCGTGAGGCCTTCGCGGAAGGAAGACAGGATGGGACGCTCAATGATTTCGCCAGAGGGCTTGGCCATAAGGCCGCGCGTTCCGCAGAGCTGGCGCACCTGCTGGCGATTACCGCGCGCACCCGAATCCATCATCAGATACACAGGGTTCACCTCGCGCTTGTTATTATTGTTGTCGAGAGAGCTGAACACGGACTTGGCGATTTCGTCTGTTGCGTTTGTCCAGATGTCGATCACCTTGTTGTAGCGCTCGCCTCCTGTGATGATACCGCGGCGGTACTGATTGGAAACCTCGGCAATCTTCTTGCGTGCGTTTTCCACAATACCCTGCTTTTCGGGCGGGATAATCATGTCTTCCATACCGATGGAAATACCCGCGCGGGTAGCGGTCTGGAAGCCGAGCTGCTTGAGCTTGTCTAGCGTCTCGATAGTGGTGGGCTTATCGTTCGTGCGATAGGTGTTGAAGATGAGCTCGGAGAGCTTCTTCTTTGGCACGGAGAAGTTGATGAAGCCGAGAGTGGAGGGCCATACTTGGCTGAATACAACGCGGCCGGGAGTGGTCACGAGGTACTTCAGATCCTTTTTGCCGTACACGGTATCGCGCCCATAATCAGGATTTGGGATGCGGATCCAATCGTGCTTGAAGATTAGGCCGTCTGCCTCTGCTGAGAGCACTTCATGCACATCGCCGAAGAGCGTGAGCTTGCCAATGTCTGCAGGCTCGGTAGGCGCTTTTTGGCGAGGCTGAACCGTGAGGTAGTATGAGCCGAGAACGATGTCCTGCGATGGCGTGAGGATCGGATCGCCACTGGAGGGCGAAAAGATGTTGTGCACGCTCATCATGAGGAGCTTGGCTTCCATCACCGCTTCGAGAGAGAGCGGGACGTGCACGGCCATTTGGTCACCGTCGAAGTCCGCATTGTAAGCGGTACACACGAGAGGGTGCACGCGGATAGCATCGCCCTCAATGAGCACTGGCTCGAAGGCCTGAATGGAGAGGCGGTGCAGGGTAGGCGCGCGATTGAGAAGCACTGGGTGCCCCTTAGTCACTTCTTCCAGAATGTCCCACACCTCAGGCGAGCGTTTCTCAATCATCTTGCGGGCGCCACGCACGGTGTGCACGAAGCCCAGCTCCTTCAGGCGGCGGATGATAAAGGGCTCGAAGAGCACCAGCGCCATCTTCTTGGGAAGACCGCACTGATTGAGCTTAAGCTCGGGACCGATAACGATAACCGAACGGCCAGAGTAGTCCACGCGCTTGCCGAGAAGATTTTGGCGGAAGCGGCCCTGCTTGCCCTTGAGCATATCGCTGAGGGACTTGAGGGGGCGATTGCCTGCTCCCGTAACGGCGCGCCCGTGGCGGCCATTGTCGAAGAGAGCATCCACGGCTTCTTGCAACATGCGCTTTTCGTTATGGATAATAACGTCGGGCGTCTTGAGCTGCAGAAGGTTCTTCAGACGGTTGTTACGATTGATTACGCGGCGGTAAAGGTCGTTTAGGTCGGAAGTCGCAAAGCGGCCACCTTCGAGCGGGACGAGCGGGCGCAAGTCTGGCGGGATTACTGGAAGCGCTTCGAGGATCATCCACTCAGGGCGTGCGCCCGAGGTGATGAAGCCCTGCAAGAGCTTAAGGCGCTTGGCGAGCTTCTTCTTAATCTGCTTGGAGCGGGTGCCATGCATCTGCTCTTGAAGCTCGGTAACGATGGTGGGCATATCCATGCGCGCGAGGACATCGCGGATGGCAGCGGCGCCCATCTTGGCCACAAAGGTATCGTCTCCGTATTCGTCAATGGCCTGCTGGTATTCCTGCTCGGTGAGGAGCTGCTTCTCTTCCAGCGGTGTGCGGCCCGGATCTACCACCATGTAGTTCTCGTAGTAAATGACGCGCTCGAGATTGCGAGCCGTCATATCGAGCATCAGACCGATACGGCTGGGCATGCTCTTGAGGAACCAAATGTGGGTGACGGGTACGGCGAGCTCGATATGGCCCATGCGCTCGCGGCGCACGCGGGATACCGTGACTTCTACGCCGCAGCGGTCGCAGATTACGCCCTTGAACTTGATGCGCTTATACTTGCCGCAAGCGCACTCGTAGTCACGCACTGGGCCGAATATGCGCTGGCAGAAGAGACCACCTGGCTCAGGCTTGAAGGTGCGGTAGTTGATGGTCTCGGGATTTTTAACTTCGCCGCGGGACCAGGAACGGATAGTTTCGGGGGACGCAATGGTGATGGCAACGGAGTCGAAGGTTTGATCCTTCTCCGCGCCCAGAAATTCACGCAATTCTCTTGATTCGTTGTCGCTCATGGGAAATGGCTTTAGTGTTTTTTGGCTTTGAACTGCGAACAGTGGGTTAGCGTCGCGGCATTAGAGCGCTGCGGCGCTTGGGAGATGGACTTGCTGCCCATCGCTCATTAGGCGCACGTCGAGACAGAGGCTCTGCATTTCCTTCATCAATACGTTGAAGGATTGCGGCGTGCCCGCGGTCAGGGAGTTGTCGCCCTTCACGAGCGCCTCGTAAATCTTGGTGCGGCCATTTACATCGTCGCTCTTTACGGTCAGGAGCTCTTGGAGCATGTATGCCGCTCCGTAGGCTTCGAGCGCCCACACTTCCATCTCTCCAAGGCGCTGGCCTCCGTATTGGGCTTTGCCGCCGAGTGGCTGCTGGGTAATGAGGCTGTAAGGACCGACTGCGCGTGCGTGAATCTTGTCGGCGACAAGGTGGTTCAGCTTGAGCATGTAGGTGTAGCCCACAACCACTTCCTGGTCGAGACGCTCGCCCGTGCGACCATCGTAGAGGAAGCTCTTACCGCTGGTGGGTAGGCCCGCATCCTTGAGGTATTGCTTAATCTGGCCTTCTTCAATTCCGTCAAAGACGGGGGTGGCAATCTTAAGGCCGAGCTTCTTACAGGCGAAGCCAAGGTGGCACTCAAGCACCTGTCCCACATTCATGCGGGAAGGCACGCCCAGAGGGTTCAAGCAGATATCAATAGAGGTGCCATCGGCCAAGTAGGGCATATCTTCGATTGGCACAATCTTGGCCACAACGCCCTTGTTTCCGTGGCGTCCTGCCATCTTGTCACCCACTTGGATTTTGCGCTTGGCTGCTACGTAGACCTTCACGTTCTTGATCACGCCCTGCTCTACGTCTTCGCCTTCTTCCACGGCTTCGTTCTTGCGCTCTTGGTCTTGATCAAGCTCGTCGAACTTCAGCTTAAAGGAATTAATAATTTCCATGATCTTGATCCGCACAGGGGAGGGATCAATTTCGATGGACTTATAAACAGCGGCCAAGCGGCGCAAGAGGGTCTTGGTGATCTTGCGGTTGGCGGGGATGATGACTTCACCCGTTTCCGAGTTGATCACGTCCAGAGGAATCTTTTCGCCGAGAAGGATGTTGGAGAGCGCTTCCGTGAGTTGCTCGCGCAGCTTGTCGGATTGGGAGCGGTACTCCTCGTTTATCTTCTTCATCTGGCGGCGCTTGTCGCTTGGGGAGAGCTTTTCTTGCTCACCGTCCACGCGGCTGGACACCTTTACGTCCATCACGATGCCGTAGCAACCTGAGGGGACGAGGAGGGAGGTATCCTTCACGTCGGCAGCCTTTTCGCCGAAGATAGCGCGGAGAAGCTTTTCTTCCGGTGCCAGCTCGGTTTCAGACTTGGGGGTGATTTTACCCACCAAAATATCTCCTGGCTTCACTTCGGCACCTATACGGATAACGCCATCGTGATTGAGGTTCTTCAGAGCCTCTTCGCCCACGTTTGGAATATCGCGCGTGATTTCTTCGGGGCCGAGCTTCGTATCGCGTGCGGTAACTTCAAACTCCTCAATATGGATGGAGGTGTAGACGTCTTCGGCGAGCAGGCGCTCAGAGATGAGAATAGCGTCTTCGAAGTTATAACCGTTCCATGGCATGTAGGCCACGAGTACATTGCGGCCCACAGCGAGTTCGCCCTGATCGGTTGCGGCGCCGTCTGCGATTACGTCGCCCGTCTTGATGCGCTGGCCCTTCTTTACGATGGGGCGCTGGTTGAAGCAGGTGCCCGCATTGGAGCGCAGGAACTTGCGCAACGGATAGACATAAATGCCGTTCTTCGTGTCGCTCTTGGGGTTCTTTTCCAAGCGCGGAGTCATTTCGCCATCGGGCGTAATGATGATGCGGCGGGAGTCCACACTGGCCACAATCCCGTCTGCCTCGGCCACGGAAACCGTCTTCGAGTCTCTCGCCACGCGGCCTTCGATGCCAGTGCCCACGAAGGGCGCCTCTGTGCGGAGGAGTGGCACGCCTTGGCGTTGCATGTTCGAGCCCATGAGCGCGCGATTCGCGTCGTCGTGCTCCAGGAAGGGAATGAGGCCAGCAGCGATGGATACGAGCTGTTTTGGGGAGACGTCCATGTACTGGATCTCAGAGGGCTCCAGTTCCATTGTGTCGTCCCCGCGGCGGGCAATCACGCGGCCAACAAGGCGGCCCTGTGCGTCCATCTGCGAGTCGGCCTGAGCGATGACTTTTCCGTCTTCCTGATTGGCGTCGAGGTAGATGACTTCATTGGTCACTTTGCCGTCCTTGACGACGCGGTAGGGAGTCTCAATAAAGCCGAACTCGTTTACTCGGGCGAACGTAGAGAGCGAATTGATAAGACCGATATTCGGACCTTCAGGTGTTTCAATTGGGCAAATACGGCCGTAGTGCGAGGGATGCACGTCGCGTACTTCGAAGCCTGCGCGGTCGCGATTCAAGCCACCGGGTCCGAGTGCGGACAGACGGCGCTTGTGGGTGAGCTCGGCCAGCGGGTTGATCTGGTCCATGAACTGGCTGAGCTGGCTGCGCGCAAAGAAGTCGCGGATTACGGTGCTGAGCGCCTTCGGATTGATGAGCTTCTGCGGCGTGATGGAGTCCACGCTCTGGTCATACTGCGTGATGCGCTCCTTCACGAGGCGCTCGGTGCGAGCCAGACCGATACGGCACTGGTTCATGAGAAGCTCGCCCACATTGCGCACGCGGCGGCTGCCAAGATTGTCAATATCGTCGGCGCGCCCGTTTTCCTTCTTCAGCTTGATGAGGTGCTTGGTGGCCGCAATCACGTCTTCGATGGTCAGCGTGCGCTGTTCGAGATCGGTATTGAGGTCCAGCTTCTTGTTGATCATGTAGCGGCCCACGCGACCAAGGTCGTAGCGCTTGGGATCGTGGAACAGGCGCTTAATGAGGGCGCGTGCATTGGCGATTGTTGGGGGCTCACCTGGGCGCAGGCGCTTGTAAATATCTTTGAGCGCTTCGTCCTCATTGTGAGTGGTGTCCTTCTTGAGGCAGCGCACGATGGCGCCTTCGTCTTCCGTGGTGTCGATAACACGTACGGTGTTGAAGCCAGCCTTCTCAATGTTGCGGATGGTCATCTTGCTGAGCGGCTCAAATGAGCGTGCCAGCACTACGCCGCGCTCGGCATCCACCAAGTCTTCAATGAGCACGTAGCGGGAGAGGTTTTCCTTGTCGGCTGCCTCTGTGACATCAAGTTCCTGAATATCGTAGAAGAAATTGATGATCTCTTGGTCGCTGCCGTAGCCAAAGGCGCGGAGCAGGGTAGAGATGAGGAACTTGCGGCGACGACGACGGCGGTCTACATATACGTAGAGCAAGTCGTTTTGGTCAAACTGGGCTTCCAGCCAGGTGCCGCGGTCAGGAATGATGCGGTAGCTGTATAGGCTCTTACCGCTGGAGTGCGGCGCCACCTCGTAGCAAATACCAGGAGAACGGTGAAGCTGGGAGACCACTACGCGCTCAGCGCCGTTTATTATAAACGAGCCGCGTTCAGTCATCATGGGTAGCTCGCCCATGTAGATTTCTTCATCCTTGATGGAATCTTCTTCCTTCAGGCGCAGCTTTACATAAAGCGCGATAGAGTAGGTGGTACCCTCACGGATGCACTCCATCTCCGTCATTTTCGGGCCATTGAGCGTGTAAGATACATACTCAAGTTGGCAGCGCCCATCGAAGCCCTCGATGGGAAACACCTCACGGAAGACCGCTTCCAGGCCCACATGCTTCCGCTGGGACGGCGGAACGTCTGACTGGATAAACTCCTTGAAGGAGCTTATCTGAAGTTGAATGAGGTTGGGGGGCTCGATGGCCTCTTTAACCTTGCCGAAGTTGATTCTATCAGACATGGAGATGGCGGCTTTGGGTTATGATTTAAGATGCTGCAAAAAAGCGGTTTGAGGACTCTTTGTTAGAGCGCTTAAAGCGGTCTTTTGCTTGGGTTTTTCCAGGCTTGTTTTAGAGACGGGCAAACCACGCGAGGCGAATGCGCCTCGCGTGGTTGCGATTGAAGTTGTGTGAAGTGGGTAAACAGGGCTTGCTTACTTGATTTCGACTTCGGCGCCGGCAGCGACCAGCTTCTTCTTGATGTCTTCGGACTCGTCCTTGGTAGCGCCTTCCTTGACGGGCTTGGGCGCACCTTCTACGAGATCCTTGGCTTCCTTCAGGCCGAGGCCGGTGATGGCGCGAACTTCCTTGATCACGCCGATCTTGTTGGCGCCGGCGGACTTGAGAATGACGTCGAAGGCGGTCTTTTCTTCGGCGGGAGCGGCGGCTGCTGCAGCGGCGGGAGCGGCGGCGGCAACGGCTACGGGAGCGGCGGCGGATACGCCCCACTTGGTTTCGAGCTCTTTAACCAGACCGGCGATTTCGAGCACGGTGCGGCCGCTGAGCCATTCTACTACTTGTTCTTTGGTGATGTCTGCCATGGTATTCTTTTCCTGATCTGAATGGCGCTACTTGCTCGGTATTGGCTTTTGCGATTAAGGGACACTTTCCCCCATCCGGGTCATGGATTGTTTAGGTGTTTGATTTTTACGGTTAGGTAAAAAGGGTTTAGGCGGCGCCGCCTTCCTTGCGGACTTTGGCGTCGAGAACATTGACAAGCGATTGCGGCACTGCATTGAGGATACGCACCAGCGAAGTGGAAGGCGTATTGAGCAATGCGAGGAACTGCGCCTGAAGGTTCGGGAGCGGAGGCAAGTCGGAGAGCATCTTTACGTCGGCTGCGTTGAGCGCCTTCTTGTCCAGGATGCCACCTTTTACTTCGCCCTTGTTCTTGTCTTTGAACCAGTTGGTAATCGTTTTGGCGATCGCGGCGGCGTCTGTGCCACCCACGATGATGCCGTTTTGGCCAGTGAGGGCGGCCCCAAGGTCTGGTAGGCCACGGGACTTGCCTGCTACGGTGAGGATGTTGTTCTTAACAACGTGGAATTCTGCTCCCAGCGGGCGCAGGGCGGCGCGAAGCTCTGCGGCATCGGCCACGGTCAGGCCTGTGTAGCCCGCCAGAAAGAGGTGCCCGGACTTGTCGATCCAGCGGCCCACTTCATCTACCAAATATTGTTTTTCGGCTCTCATGATACGGTGATGGTCTGGGGGTTTAGAAGCTGCTGTAGATGGATGGGTCCAGCTTGATGCCGGGAGACATCGTGCCCGAGAGGGTCATGGACTTCACGAGCTTGCCCTTAATGTCCGCAGGGCGGGCCTTTTGGATGGCGTCAATAACGGTGTTGATGTTTTCCACCAAGTCGTCGTTGGCGAATGAGCGCTTGCCCACTACGACGCCGAGATTGCCCGTCTTGTCCATCTTGAACTCAATACGGCCACCCAGCTTGATTTCTTTGATGGTGCCCACGATATCGTCTGTAACCGTGCCCGTCTTGGGGTTTGGCATCAGACCGCGGGGACCGAGAATACGGGCGAGTTTACGGACTTCCTTCATCGCGGAAGTTGTGGCAACTGCCACATCGAAGTCCAGAAAGTTTTCTGTCTCGATTTTCGAGATCAGGTCGCTAAGACCAGCGTGGGTTGCCCCAGCGGCCAGAGCATCTGCTGCGTTTTCAGTAAAGGCAATCACGCGAACTTTTTTGCCGCTGCCCTTAGGCAGGGTTAGTACGCCGCGGATCATCTGCGAGCTCTGCTTCGGGTCTACCCCGAGGCTTACGGAAAGCTCGACGGTTTCGTCGAACTTGGCTTTTGGCATCCTCGAGAGCAGCGATACAGCCTCGCGCAAGGGGTAAGCCTTGGTGAGATCTGCGATTTCTCGGGCGGTGCGATAACGTTTGCTTTGGTCTTGCATGACGAGCTAAACTCCCTTCCCAGTTGTTTGTTGTTGTGAAATGGCCCGCGCTAGTCCCCTGATGGGGCGCACACGGGCCTAAAAGTGACTAGTCGACGACATCAATGCCCATATTACGGGCTGTTCCGGCGATCGTGCGGAAGTTGGCCTCCGGCGTAAGCCCTGTGAGGTCCTTTTCCTTGGTCTTTACAATTTCCATCACCTGCTTCTTGGTGATCTTGCCCACTTTGTCGCGGTTGGCGACTGCGGACCCCGATGCCACGCCTGCTGCCTTCTTGATAAGGACGGAGGCGGGAGGCGACTTCATGATAAACGTGAAGGAGCGGTCCGCATACACCGTGATGATTGTCGGAAAGATCGTGCCCGCTTGATCTTTCGTGCGCGCATTGAATTCCTTACAGAATCCCATGATGTTTACACCTGCGGCGCCCAAAGCGGGACCAACGGGAGGAGCGGGATTGGCGGCGCCTGCGGGGAGCTGCAACTTGATGACGGCGGTTACTTTCTTAGCCATGATTTTAAAAAGTTAGGATATAAATGTCTGGGATTTATTCAGCTACTACACGCTCTACCTGCCAGTATTCCAAATCCACTGGTGTAAAACGTCCAAATATTGAAACGGAAACCTTGAGCTTGCCGCGCTCGGGATCCACGGATTCGATGCGCCCGGTAAGGCTTTGGAATGGCCCATCGGTGATGCGCACTTCTTCGCCCACTTCGTAAGATACTTTGGGCACTTCTTTGCCCTCAGCTTCGGCAGTGCGCGCAAGAATTTCCTTAACATCGGATTCCTTGAGAGGGGAGGGAGTCTGCCCGCCTACAAACCCTCTGGCGCCATCTGCGCCATTTACATAGTACCAAGGCTTCTGCAAAATTTTGCCATCCTCGTCGTATATCCGCATATGGATAAACACATAGCCTGGATAGAGCGTGCGCACCTTGGTGCTCTTTTTCCCACCTTTTACTTCGGTGACGGTTTCCAGAGGAACAAGGATTTCGTAAATATAGTCCGTCATTTCCTCCGCACGGAGGTAGCGGTCTAGGTAGCGCTTGACCGAGCGCTCCTTATTGGGAACGGTCTTAATAACAAACCACTGGCCAGCGGACTTTACGGGTGTATCGGTCATGGAAGGGGAGGGACGGCGTAGGGGGCTCTCGGCTTTTAGGCGCTCGGGCTTACCAGACCGGTGAGAAAGTCTATGATATTAAAGAAGCTGAAATCGCACAATGCGATATAGGCGCCCACCAACAGCGTGGCAAAGAGCACGACCAGCGTGGAATCCTTTAGCTCGGCCTTCGTGGGCCATACGGATTTCTGGAGTTCACTGATTGTCTCTGAAATGAAGAGACGCACTTTGCCGAAGAACTTTGCCATGGAATTAAATTGTGAGAAAAGTGGCAGGGCAGGAGGGAATCGAACCCCCAACCAACGGTTTTGGAGACCGCTACTCTACCAATTGAGCTACTGCCCTATAAAATTTCGATAATTGCTTTTTCATGCGGCGAAGCCGGCGACCACCCTCGGCGGGCAGTCGCACGGCTGCGCACGAATTAAATGAACTTACTTCACGATTTCCGTGATACGACCGGCACCGATGGTGCGACCGCCTTCACGGATAGCGAAGCGCTGACCGGCTTCCATAGCAACGAGCTTCTGGAGCTCGATGTTTACGGCGAGATTGTCACCAGGCATTACCATTTCGACACCAGGATTGGTGGTCAAAACGCCAGTCACGTCGGTTGTGCCGAAGTAGAACTGGGGGCGATAGCCGGAGAAGAACGGAGTATGGCGGCCGCCTTCTTCCTTGGTGAGCACATAGATCTCAGCCTTGGCGGTGGTGTGCGGAGTGATGGACTTGGGCTGGGCGAGCACCATACCGCGCTCGATGGCATCCTTGTCGATACCGCGCAGGAGGATACCCACGTTGTCACCAGCTTCACCATGGCCAAGCTCCTTGCGGAACATTTCCACGCCTGTCACCACGGAGGTGCGGGTGTCGCTAAGTCCTACGATTTCCACGTTGTCACCAACCTTCACGCGGCCACGACGGATACGGCCTGTAGCCACTGTTCCGCGACCTGTGATGGAGAACACGTCTTCCACTTCCATGAGGAAGGGCTTGTCAACTTCGCGCACTGGCAGGGGAACATCCTTGTCAATAGCGGCGATGAGGTCAGAAATTGCTTTCACGCCTTCGGGCTTGCCTTCGAGAGCTGCCGTGGCGGAACCGCGAACGATGGTCACATCGTCTCCTGGGAACTTATACTTGTTCAGGAGCTCGCGGATTTCCATTTCGACGAGGTCGAGAAGCTCTGGATCGTCCACAAGGTCAACCTTGTTGAGCCACACCACGATGTGGGGCACGTTCACCTGGCGAGCCAAGAGAATGTGCTCACGGGTCTGAGGCATCGGTCCATCTGCGGCAGACACCACGAGAATGGCGCCGTCCATCTGGGCTGCGCCCGTGATCATGTTTTTCACGAAGTCAGCGTGGCCTGGGCAGTCCACGTGAGCATAGTGACGCGTTTCAGACTCATACTCAACGTGTGCAACGGAGATGGTCACGGTTTTGGTTTCGTCACGCACGGTACCGCCCTTGGCGATTTCCTTGTAGGGCTTGAAGGTTGCTAGCCCTTTGTCGCTCTGCACTTTGAGTAGAGCGGCGGTTGTCGTGGTTTTACCATGGTCAATGTGACCGATGGTGCCCACGTTTACGTGCGGTTTGCTGCGTACGAACTGTTCTTTGGCCATTGCGATTCCGAAGGTTTGGATTTATGTGATTGAGTCTGTCGTTTACTTTGAGATGGAGCCCCCGAGCAGATTTGAACTGCCGACCTCGTCCTTACCAAGGACGCGCTCTGCCAACTGAGCTACAGGGGCAGCTAAAACTTTGCTGGTTTCCCTTCACCGTGAGATGAAAGGCGCCGAAAATTTCATTGTGGTTGTGGGTGGTCAAGTGAAATTTAAGTTTTACTGAGCAGATCGCCACGCGCCGCTACGACAGGGAAAAGCGCTAGCTACCTATTCAAAGAAAGGATGAAACTACTCTTCGTGTTCCCATCGGCAAGCTTTTTTTCCGTAAAAATCAAGATTTGTTCACTTTTTCGCTTGCCCCCACGCCATTCCCTCACCTCGCACCTCCCGCAACCCTCTACATTCTCCTACACGAATACAGGCAATCTGCCTCCCACTTCCTTGGAGGTCCACATCCACCCAATCCCAAATCCGCAATCCGTACCGAGCCGAAAGGCCACACGCAGCAAATCCGAAATTCAAAATCCCAAATCCGAAATTCCTCACTACCCCCCTGCCAATACCATATAATACCCATTCGGTAGTCGGGCGGCCACTTCTGGGCGCTGGAGGAATTGGAGGAGCAATAGGTCCAGGTTATCGGAGCCAGTGCCCCTTATCACCAGAGGCTGGGCTGCATGGCTTCTGTGCTGCACAACTAGTTGAAACTGAGCAGGTTGCCTAAGTTCTCCCGCGGCTGGGTGGGAGAGTATGGCTTCGGGCCAGGGCAAGAGGAGCCGCAGTTCTCCCGTGCCTGCCTCCCGTATTTCACATACACCTGTGGCAGGCCGCTCGGGCAGGAGTGCTGGCTCTTGCCATATTTGAAAAGGCGCAGTGAGCTCCACCGCCAGTAGGCTGCGCTCTGCTGTTTGTCGGAGGGTGCTTACTGATTCCGATTGCCATGGGCTGGGGGGGAGCAGGGTAGCTGCATTTAGGGCAATGCGGGGGGCGTAGTCCTTAAAGAGAGGGGCTGGGTCGGGTATTGGAAGCGGGGCTGGCGTTTGCGAATGGTTCAGCCGAGTGGGCAAAAAGAGCGGGGCAGAGTCCAGCAAAAGCGACTGCTCTTGAAGCGCTTGCGCGGCTGCCTCCGCCGTCTCCGCCGAAACTACGCGTACAAAAGGGCGCTGCGCTGGCATCGGGTTCTGTGGAGTCTGCTCTAGTGGCACCAACGCAAAAAAAGCCACATGTAGCAGTATCCCCCCTCCTAGCATCAGCATGGCCACCCTTCCACCCGATCGAAAGGTGGCCCATACTTGCCCTAGAGCATGGAGCATCCGCTTGATCATACCCCTAGAAGCGCAGTTCTTGTTGTGGCCCCGTGGGCGCCACGGCATCTTCTGCCGCCAGTTGCACTCCGCCGAAGCCCGCCCGCCGCGCTATCTCACAGAGCGTAATCAGGTGCTGTGCCCGCACATTGCGGTCAGCTTTCAGCAAAAGCAGCGTTTCTTCTGCTTTCGCCAGTCTTACAAAATCTGTTAGCGGCCCTTCAATTTGGTCCAGATTCAAAGCTTTGCCTTGAAACAATATCAGCGGTCGGTCCCCTGCCAGCCCGGATGCGCTCATCGTGAGTACAGCTGTGGTCTGCACCGCGCCGAGGGAGGCCTCCGTCTGGCTCGGCAAATCAATCGTCACCCCAGGTGCCAGTAAAAACCGCGATTGCAAAAGCCCTACAAATACGAACAGCACCAGCAAATTTATCCAGGGCACTGGATCAAATGCCCTGTCAGGCGCCCGCAAATGCGCTGCCAGGTTTAATGGCCGTGTGATGGAGGTGTTCGACATTCTTCAGCTATTCACTACGCAGAATTGCTCACGAAATCAATTTTTATGAATCCCTGCAGACTTTCCCCTTGGCATACACGTTACTTTCGTTAGACACCTAACGTGCAAAAATCCATCAGGCAGCGCCTTTATGCCCCCATATTGTGGGCGCTCTGGCCTTTTGCCGCAGGGTTGTATTTGGCCAGAGTCTATGCGATTGGGCCTTCGATTGAAATGGGGTTGGTGGGGCTTGCCTTGGTGGCAGGCTGTGTCGTGTGCTCCTTTTTGCCAGTGCGGAGGGAATTCACTCACCATCTTATCAGGCTCTCTGTGGCCTACGGCTTCCTGATCTTGGGGCTATTCTGGTGGTCATGGCGGGTTCCCGCACCACCCACTTGGCTCGCGGAAGCTGCTCCACGGGAGGCCACGCTCACTCTGCGCGTGGAGCGCGTGTTCGGATCGGGTGCCTACAATGAGCGCGTTCTGGGGCTAGCGCAGGTGGAGAACGCGCCTTGGTATTTCGAGGGCTTGGAGGACTGCGGTCTCTATTTCAGCCTGCGGCCTCCAAAGGGTGCAGAGGCTGTCTTGGCGGGTAGCCGCTATGAGGTTCGAGGCCTGGTGCGCCCTCTGGTTTCAGGCGAGCGAGGCAGCTTTCGAAACTACCTCCATAGTAATGGCTATTCCGCCGAGCTGGTGCGCGGTCGCTTTCTTTCCCTGGTGGAAGAGCCCTCGGCTTTTCGGCGTCTTTGTCAGGCAGCATATGCCCGTTTGTCAGACACTCTAAACGAGGGCGGCGAGCGTTTCCCCAACACCGCAGGTCTGCTCCCCGCCATGCTTCTCGGCCAAAAAGCCTCCATAAACGAAGACCAGGAGGCGCGCCTCATGCAGACGGGCACTATGCACCTTTTTGCCATCAGCGGTCTGCATATCGTGGCTGTTGCGCTGGTGTTGCGCCGTCTTTTTGGTTGGTGCCGTATTCATGGCAGTCTTGGCGTTGTCCTCACTCTTCTTCTCGTTTTTCTCTATGTCGAGATAACTGGAGGCGCTCCCTCAAGCTGGCGTGCCTTCCTCATGCTGCTGCTCTACTGGCTCTCTCGATTGCTCTGGAGGCAGTATGGCCCGCTTGCCGCATGGTCTGCTGCTGCGCTGGGCGTATTGCTCTGGAGCCCGCTTTCGCTGTGGCACCTTGGGTTTCAGCTCTCTTATCTGGTAGTAGCTGGCATCCTGCTCTACGGCCTTCCGCTCCAAATCTGGTTCGAGCAAAAGTGGCCTCCCTTTCCTTTCTTGCCTCGTGCGGACTGGACTTGGAGGGAGCGAACCATAGCCTCGGCGCGCTCATTTCTTGTCGGTGCATTGGCTATTAGTTCTGGAGCCTTTTTAGCCAGCACGCCACTTATTGCGCTTCACTTTGGCCTATACACACCAGGTGGCATCCTGCTCAATCTCGCTCTAGTTCCCGCAGCTTCACTGGTGGTCTTTTTTGGGGTAGGCTCCATGCTCTGTGCCATGGCCCATGCCACCGCTCTCGCCACGCTCCTCAACTTCCCGGCCCAGCTCGCTCTTACGGCCATGATTGGCGTCATCGAGTATTGGTCTACGCTCCCTCTGCTCTTCCACTCGGTAGATTTTTCTCATGCTGTTTTCTGGAAAGCCCTCCTAATTCTCAATACCCTTGCCCTCTTCCTCGGCCCAAAAATCAGCCGCCTCGGTTACCCCGAGGTCCGCTGGCTTCTTCCTTGGGCTTTATGCACCTGGCCCATCGCAATTTGCTCCCTTTGCGCCTCAATGTCTCTGTGGTGAATCTGTCTTTATTTCTTCATTCTTCATTCTGCCTTCTTACTTTCATTACCTCGCCATCTCCACAAACCCGCATTTCCGATACACTTTGGAAAGCGTCTTGTAGGCACGCTTTTGGGCGGCAGCATCCCCCTGCTTGAGGATGGCATCCAGCGCGGCACGGTCGCTCGCCAGTGCATTATACTTAGAGCGTATAGGCTCGAAATGCGCTATCACGGCATCCGCCACCACGGCCTTAAACGCGCCGTAGTTTAGCTTCCCGTTGTATTCGTCTTCCAGAGAGGAAATGGAACGCCCCGTCACTGCGCTTAGGATTTCCAGCAAGTTGCTCACACCTGGCTTGTCATCTTTTGCTAAAATATCGGTGCCGCTATCAGTTACGGCGCTCATCACTTTCTTTTTGAGCACGGTCGGCTCATCAAGTAGGTAGAGGCATCCGTTCTGATTTTCGTCAGATTTCGACATCTTTTTCAGCGGGTCTTGCAACGAGCGGATTCGCGCCCCTACAGGAGGAATCACAGGGGCCGGCACCGTAAAAGTAGCCGAGTAGGTATGGTTAAATTTCTCCGCCAAATCGCGGCACAGCTCAACGTGCTGTTTCTGGTCTTCGCCAACGGGCACTAGATCGGCATTGTAGAGCAAGATGTCCGCAGCCATTAGCAACGGGTAGGTGAGTAGCCCACTGCCCACGGATTCGCCTACTTTCTTCGATTTGTCCTTGTACTGCGTCATGCGCTCCAGTTGCCCTAGCGGGCAGAGGCACCCAAGTATCCAGGATAGCT
>CAZHQD010000042.1:0-19415 GCA_964533835.1 uncultured Puniceicoccaceae bacterium
CTTAGATGAGCGCCAGCGCGAAGTCACACTGCAAGACGAGATTGCTTCCCGTGGTAATCTTGCCACTAAGGAAGTGAAATTTGATCATCGTTTCCTTAAACTTCACCGTGATCGTTATGACATCGCCCGGGCGGATCATGTGCTTAAACTTCGCCTCGTTGATACGCGAGAGAACAGGCGTGAGGTTTTCCGCGCTGCCGCCTTCTTTTTGCAGGCGATTCACCAGCAATACCGCGCCGCACTGGAAACACGCCTCACAGAGCAACACCCCTGGCATGATGGGATTACCTGGGTAGTGCCCTTGGAACTGCGGCTCTTCCATTTTAATGGTGCGCACGGCAGTCACCGAGGTCTCATCTATGGCCGTAATTTCGTCTATAAACAAAAAGGGTGGCCTGTGGGGTATCGTGGCGAGAATGTCTATCATGGGATTGCAGGGTTATGCCAAATAGGAATCTACTTTATTCGCGGTGATTACGCCATAGTTAATCGTGCCTAGCCAGCCGCTCATAATTATGCCCACGCTCCCCGCGTGGTAGAGCCCGTGGATTTGCTCGGATAACTCCATGGAGATTTTGAGGCCCTCAAACTTCGTCCCAAAGCTCGTCCCTCCAATGTGGCGGGTGTAATGGTTTATAGTGCGCGGCGTAGCGGCTTCCACGTGGTCGAGCACATCCCTGATGTTCGGTATAAACCGCTCCAGCGAGGCCACGCTCTCCTGGCAAAGACGTTCTTTCTCCGCTGCGTAAGCGGCATCATCCAGCTCCGCCCATTCGGCCCAGTTGGCGTTGAGCGATGCCACTACCGCGTAGCGGGGTTCCTTGAGGTGCGGGCGAGTGTCGGGGTAGTAAAAACTAAAAGTGCGCGAGGTGGTGTGACGGCTCGTTAGCTCTTGCGGTGAGTATTCAGGCGCATCGCTGGTGAATACCAAATCCCCAACGTGCGGGATATGCTCGCCTTTGCGCACTCCCATATACACCTGGCAGGAGGAGCTATTTACACGCACGGCGCGGGCTTCTTTCACAAACTCAGGGGAAAACTGCTCTTCTCCCACCAATCGCGAGATGGTGTTTATAACATTGGCGTTGGACATCACGGCGCGGCAGCGGATGCTATGCCTGGCCTGCTCGCCTCCTGTATTCATCGAGCGTGCGATTACGCCTTTAATCTCGGGCACCCCTTTTTCATTTTTCTGGGTTTCTACCTTTTCCACCAACGCGCAACGTCGCAAATCTACGCCGTTAGCTTTTAACTCGGCAGTCATTTTCTCAATCAGGACATCTGTTCCGCCCTGAAAGGTATAGACGCCCTTGCTCATGAAGTTCGAGAACACTATGCCATAGGTGATGGCGGGATCATCCAGCGTGGAGCCGTTGGCGTAGGCTATCGGTTCAATCAGCAGGCGGTGGACATCCTTGCGCCCGGGGAAAAACTCCTCAAACAGCTCGCGTGTAGTCAGCGTATTGTTGTCGTAGTAATTCATTGAGCGCAATCGCTCAAAGAAGGCTGTCACGGTTTGCTCGGCCACTCCAAACTGGCTTGTGAGTATCCGTGTAAAGTCCTCGCGATCGAAGGTCGTCTTTACGTCAAACTGCGGATTGATGAAGCGCACATGCTTGAGCTGCACGATGGAATCGGCGATTTCTTTCGTCCAGTATTTGCGGCAGGATTTGATCATGCCGATGGGGAATCCGTGCAGGGATATATCAAAGATGTGGCCGCCTGGCCGCTTAAACCAAGTAGCAAGCCCTCCGAACTGGTAGTGATGCTCCAGGAGCAAGACAGAACGCCCTTGCTTCGCCAGGACATTAGCGGCGGTTAGGCCGCCCAGCCCTGAGCCGATTACGATCACGTCGTAGTAGTCTTTTACTCCTTGTAGCCAGTCTTTCGCCATAGTTATCTCAATACGGATTTATTGGGTCATGCCATGCGCTGGCAGGGTTTCTGCCATTGGTATCAGAGGATACACGGGTAGCGCGTTTCTACAAACCGACACGTATTAATGTGCATACGCGGGCCACTTCATCCAGCTCCTCTATCTTGGCCAGCGCGGCCTGCATGCAGGATTCCTTCACGGAATGAGTGATGATCACAATCTCGGCTATATTGGCTTCTGGGGTCTGGTGGACAGTCTTGATGGAGACCTGCGAATCACGGCAGATGGCGGCAATCGTGGCGAGCACGCCCACTTCGTCTTCCACTTCCAGGCGCAGGTAAAACTCGCTGGAGGTCTCGCTCATGGGTAGCACTTCCTTGGTGGAGAAATTGGTGCTTATGCTGGGGTGCGAATGCGGGATTTCATGAGCCATCGCGAGGTCCATGATATCGCCCACAATCGCCGAGGCCGTAGGCAGCTCGCCCGCTCCGCGTCCGTAAAACATGGTCTCTCCCACATAATCGCCCTCTACGAAGACGGCATTAAAGGAATCGTTCACATTGGCGAGCGGGTGGGTCTTCTCTATCATCACGGGGTGCACGCGCAGCTCCACGCGCCCATCGGAGCGCTCTTTGCCAATCGCTACCAGTTTGATAACATAGCCTTGCTCGCGTGCGGCTTTGATATCAGCAGCGGAAATCTGGCGGATGCCTTCCGTGTGGATCTGGTTGTAGCTAAAGTGTGAATTGAAGGCGATAGATGCCAAAATCGAGAGCTTGTAGGCCACGTCCGTGCCCTCTACATCGTTCGCGGGATTCGCCTCTGCGTAGCCCAGTCTCTGGGCCTCCTTCAGCACGGTGTCGAAGCTCGCGCCTTCGCTCGACATCTTGGTGAGTATGTAATTCGTTGTGCCGTTTAGGATGCCGAATACCTTCTTGATATTGTTTGCGGAGAGGCTGTTTTTCAGCGCATGGATGATGGGGATGCCACCTCCTGCGGAAGCTTCATAGTAGAGATTCACTCCCTTCTTGCGCGCAATTTCCAGAAATTCCTCACTGTGCTTGGCAATGACTTCCTTGTTGGAGGTGACTACGTGCTTGCCGTTCTCGAGGGCTGCCAAGATGAGTTTGCGCGCTATGCCCGCGCCGCCGATTACCTCCACCACCACGTCGATTTCAGGATCGGTGCAAATGCTAAACCCATCGGTGGTGAGCACGCCCTGGGGGAACCGCACGCCGCGGTCCTTCGTGATATCCAGATCTGCCGCGCGCTTCAATACTACGGGTACTCCCGCGCGACGGGAGAGGGTTTCGCTGTTTTGAAGGAGCACTTTGGCAACTCCCGTGCCCACGGTGCCCAGCCCAAGTAGTCCGATATTGAAGGTGTCTTTAGCCATAGCGTTATGTGTAAAGGGTTTACGCTAGCAATTTTTCTTCTGATGTAAAAGGTTTTGCGTCGCGTGATTTAGAAATGGGGTTACCTTTAATAATAGGGCAATTAAGATTTTACAAATCAGCGGTTGTTTACCTGCTACGTGTCTATATTTTTCACACCATGAGAATAGTCGCATCTATTGCTTTCGGACTTGGCGCTTTAGCATTCTCTCACGGCGGTATTGCCCAAACAGTACGCACTTTTGACAGGCAGCTCGCGGTCGGCGCAGGTATTTATTCCTCAGTTGCCGTAGATTCTTCGGGGGCCGTGTATGTTGGCACGGAGAATAATCAGTTGCTCGCTCTCAATCCCGACCTTTCCGCCAAATGGTCGTTCGCCGCTACGGACTGGATCGATGCCTCTCCCGTAATCGGGCGCGATGGGGAGCTATACACTGTCTCGTATGACGGCTACGTGTATTGCCTGGAGCCTTCGGGCAAACTCCGTTGGTCTTACAACAGCGGGGGCCTCTTTGTTGCCTCGCCTGTTCTTCATCAGAATGGCCAGCTCATTGTGGCCAGTGCAGACGGGCTTATTTTGGCTCTCACGGATCTTGATAAAAGCGCTCCCGCGCCTGCCTGGTTTTACGCCGTAACGGGCGAGATTGATGCCTCTCCCGCCGTCGGGTCAGATGGCACCCTCTATGTTGCCTACAAAAATACTTCCAACAATGTGGAGCGTGCCGCTCTCTTGGCTATAAACTGTGATCCTTCTGCAGCCAGCCGTGTCCTTTGGGAATACACCGACACACCCGCGCAGGAGGCGGATAAGTCCCGCTTCTTATCATCGCCCGCCATTGGCTCGGATGGCTCCCTCTATATTGGCTTGGGGCGCACCCTGGCCACTTCCACAACGGAGACGCTTGATGGTGGCTCCCTGTTGGCCATCGCAAGCAATGGCTCACTGAAATGGTCGGTTCCCGTAAATGATAAAGCCGATGCGCCTCCCGCCATTGCCCAAAATGGGACTATCTACTTTGCCTCCCGAGACGGCTACCTCTACGCCATTTCGCCCATAGGGAACACCCTGTGGTCTCTCTTTGTTGGCGATGTCTTCTACAGCGGGCCAGTTGTGGCGGAAGACGGGGTAGTAATCCTGGCAAGCTACGCAGGCTTCGGAAACTCCACCTTAAACGGCATTAGGCCCAATAACGGCAATACGGGCGCAACCATCGAATGGATTGCCACCATTCCGGGCTTTGTGGATGCCACACCCAGTATCGGAGCGACTGGCGCTCTGTATGTTGGGAGTTTATCGGGTGTTCTCTACCAGCTCAACACTGGCTCCGCATTGGCCAAATCGGATTGGCCACGCTTCCGCCATAACGAAAGGCAGAGGGCAAACCCTTACTATGCGGTTCCTGCCACGATGGCCGATTATTTTGAAGGTACTTACAGCTTTGATGGTGGCTGGGGTTATTGGATTCCTAAAAATACTGCCGCCTCACTATTTTTCTGGGGTAGCGCCTTTCCTTGGGTCTATTCTTTTGAGCATGGCTGGCTCTACTGTTTTGGAGACTCAGATTCCATGTGGTTGTATGATGCGGCTGGTATTCTTCTTTGGGCTTGGACCAATTCTGAATTCTATCCCTTTATTTATTCGACCAATCCCAGCTATGGGTGGCTTTCTTACGAGCCTGCAACTAGCAATCCTCGTATTTTCACAAATAGTGATGGCATTAAAATCACTATCCCTTGATTATTTCTGGAAAATAAAAACCCTGTCGGTTTGGCCGACAGGGTCTAAAAACCAGAAAATAAAGGATTAAGCAGAGCGCTTGCGCTGTACTTTGATTCCCTTGATGCTGTTATAGATGCCGATTACTAATTGGCGGCCTGCATTCTTGGTGCCGGGAGGCAAGTTCTTTACTGCTCCAAAGCTGGAAGCAGACTTAATAAGAGCGATTTCCTCGGAAGTGAGGTCTTCTTTCTTCACGATGTTAGAAGTATCGCGCTTCTTGCGGGGCTTCTTACTTGCCTTGGAGGAGGTGAGCGCGGTGCCTTTTTTGTAGCCCAGGTAATCTTCTTGGGAAATATCCAGCAAAGCCTGTGCGTCTGCCAAGCTTGTGCTATTGGCGAGGGCCGTGAGCGCGAGCGCGCGGGATTGCTCGCCACTTAGTAGCTCAAGATATTTGAAGCCAAATTCTGTTGTGCTCAATCCTGTGGACTCAATTGCTTTTGTTACTGGCTCCAGCAATTTTTTTTCTGCCAATTTGGCGGCGACCTTAGTGAGCTCAGTTAGCTCAGAATAACTTAGATTGGATAGATCAATGCTCATATAATTGAATAGGGTTGAATGGTTGAACCATTATTAGTAATTGGTAAATCTCCCTATTTGTGCAAGTAAAAATATTAGAAAACTAGGAAAATACTGAAAAATGGTAAAAATACTGACAGGGTTGTGATAACAATTTCTATTTAGAATAGATTTAATCCCTCATTTTTACTCCATCAAGATAAGCTTTTCATTATTTGATGTGAGATAGTCTGGTTAGTGATACTTGTTGAGAAATGATTAACTCACTACCACCATAGAATCCCTGTGTATTACCTCTAAGTGCTTCTTTTCAGGAAAATCAGTCCGAATTTCTTCCGATGTTTTTCCAATTATCCTCAATAAATCTTTGTTTGAATAACGGCTTATACCCCTAGCAAATACACTGCCGTCGGGCCGAATTATTCCCAATAAGTCTCCTTCGGCAAACTCTCCTTCACATCGGGTTATTCCGCGCGCCAAAAGACTGCTTCCTTTTGTTTCCAGTGCATTAAGCGCTCCTGAATCTATATATACATTTCCCTGGGGTTTGCCAAAGAATGCCATCCAGCGTTTCTTGGCATGCAGCGGCAAGCGGGCAGGGGAGAAAAAGGTGCCCTCGGCATTTCCTGAAAATAGATCCACTAATATGGTGGGATTCTGCCCGCTGGCTATAAATACCCCACAGCCTGACCTTGTGGCAATTTTAGCAGCGGCTATTTTGCTTTTCATGCCGCCTACAGCCGTCGGGCTATTTGTTCCTTGAGCCAGCGCTTCAATTTCAGGAGTGATTGTCTCCACAAATGGTATCAGCGTGCCGCCTTCTTCCAGATTAAGCAGCCCCTTGATTGTGGATAATATCACCAGTATATCCGCTTTGCTCAAACTTGCCGTAAGTGCTGATAGCGTATCATTGTCTCCGAACTTTATTTCCGCCGCGCTCACAGTGTCGTTTTCATTGATAATCGGAATTACTCCAAGCGAGAGCAATTTTTCCAGAGTCGCGCGAACAGCCAGATGCCTGTGGCGGGCGCGGACGTCTTCGTGCGTGAGCAGTATTTGGGCTACCGTGTATCCCAGCGGCTCAAACCCTCTGCGCCATAAATCCATAAGCAATGCCTGCCCGATGGCGGCGCATGCTTGAAGCTCGGCCAGGTCTGTGGGCCGCTTGGTTAGGCCCAGTTTTCCCATGCCTAGCCCCACAGCTCCTGAGCTGACTATGATTACTTCCAGCCCGCGCTTGCGCAGCTCCCCGACTTGCTGGCAAAGGCCGTTGATGCGGGCAGCATCAAGCTCGGCTTTGCCCGAGGTGAGCAGGCCTGTCCCCAATTTGAATACGGCGCGTTTTGCGTGTGCGAGCAAAGCTGGCATGGCAAGGATATTGGTTAAAACCTGCAACGCTGCACAATTCTATCCCGTCAGGCAAGGGAAGAACTGCACTTCTCGCCTTGCGCCTAAACCTCAAAAACGGTGGTGGCGCACGAAAAGCCTTTGAGCGTGATTTGGCCTGCTGGCTTCGGTATGGATACCGTTTGCAACTGGATAGTTCGCGGTGACAGTAGTATCTGCCCTGGCCGTGCTATATCGCAAAGTCTCGCCGCGGTGTTTGTTACGGTGCCCAGGGCAGCATAATCGTGCCTTCCTTCAAACCCTATTTGCCCAAGGAGAGCTTCCCCTGTGGCAATGCCCGCTCCCAGCCCGAGGCTTATGTTACTCTTGGCCCATTTTTCCTGAAGCTTTGCGAATGCCTGCCTTACTTCGGTTGCCGTTCGCAGGGCGCGGTCAGCGTGGTCGGGCTGCGGATCAGGGTCGCCAAAATATACCATCATGCCGTCCCCCATAAATCGCTCCAGTGTCCCGTCGTGCTCAAAGATAATCGGTCCCGCTACCGCGTGGAACTCCCGCAGCATGGACATCACGGTGGGCCCGTCTGCCGATTCCACAAACGGGGTAAATCCCCGCAAATCGAAGAACAGCACCGTCACCTCCCTGCGGTGGTCGGTAAGCACGTAGCCGTCGGGAGCCTTTACGATGCTCTCAGCCACTTTGGGCGAAAAAAATTGCCGTAGCCTGCTCTCGCGGGCCAGCTCGGCAACTTTCTGTGCTACCAACTGGTCCAGGTGAGCATTCATGCGGGCCAGCTCTTCATTGGCTGCCTGGAGGTTCGTGTTCGCCTCGGCCAGACTGCGCTGGTATTCCCTCACGCGCAGATGCGTTTTAATTCTGGCAAAAAGTTCCTCGGCGGAGGCAGGCTTCGTTAGGTAGTCATCCGCTCCCGACGATAGCCCCTCCACTATATGGTGGGTGCTGCCATGCGCGGTCAGCATCAGCACTGGTATGCCCTGTGTCTCTGTCGTTGCTTTTAGCCGTTTGCAGAGCTCGAAGCCGTTGATGTTGGGCATCGAAACATCCAGCAGAATGAGGTCGGGTGGGGCGTTCTTAGCCACTTCGAGAGCGTCTAGCCCGTTCGAGTACCAAGTTGCCTCATAATTCGCCGTTCCTAGCAAATCCACCAACATCGGACCGAAAAAAGGATCGTCTTCCACGACCATCAATCGTCGAGGGCCATTAGCAGCCTGTGGTATCAGACTAGATTGGGGTAGCGCCAAAACAACAACCGTTATAGCTAAAGCGGAATCACCTTCAACCGTAAAACGCACAGTAGGGGGATTACCTGCATTCGCTACATGATTTTCTCTATAACTTTCCCTTATCTTCGTGAACTCAGAACTTGCTTTCTACCCGTTAAGCCAGCTTGTAATGCTGCTCCAGTTTCCCGCTACCACCAGCGCCCATATCATCCCGCAGTTAATAAGTGAAAACAGGACTGCTGCGCTTCCCATATCCTTCGCGCGCTTGGCAAACGGATGGCGGCTGGTCGATACGTAATCCACCACCCATTCCACGGCGGAGTTTAGCAATTCCACTATCAGCACGATAAAAACACTGCCTATCAGCAACGCTTTGTGCACTATCGATATGGGTAGGATTATTGCCAGCGGTATCAGTATGGCGGCCAGTATTACTTCCTGCCGAAATGCCGCTTCGAATTTGAAGGCAGCCCCAAAGCCATCCAGTGAGTATAGAAGCGCTTTCCAGATGCGGATTAGGCCTGTTGCCTTCTTTACTTCAGGAACCTCTTGCGCGGTGTTTGTTTCGGCGTTCGGCATGATTTACAATTGTTAACTCCGCGTAAAGGTATGCTATGCCGCCAGCCTCGCAAGGTGATTATTGTTACAATTAGGATGCTACTGGCGTGGCAGGCAGTCCCGCAGTATTTGCGATACATGGCGGCGCGGTATCGAGCGGCCCTCTTTGTCCATCAACCCTCCGATATGCAGCATGCAGGCCATATCCAAAGAAGCGATTTCCTGCGGGTTGCTTTCCATGATATGCTCTATCTTCAGGTGCCCCATCGCTGCCGAAATATTCGGGAATGCCACCGAGAATGTGCCGCCAAATCCGCAGCATTGCTCCTTTTCCCCAAACTCTGCCAGCTCCAGCCCCTTTATGCTCTTCAGCAAGGTGAGAGCCGATTGGATGCTGTTTGACCCTCGGCTATGGCAGCTCCTGTGCAGTGCGATTCGCTTCGGATAAGCTCCTGGCCACTCGTTTATTCCCAAGCCATTTACGATATAGTCGCACAATTCCCATGTGCGCTCCGTGACCGATGCTGCGGCATGGCGGTCTGTATCCGATGCCTCTTCCGTGGCCACCGGATACCCATGGTAAATCATTGAGGCGCAGGATGCCGAGGGCAGCACGATGGCGTCCGTCCCTGCGAACACCTTTGCCGTGTGAGAGATAACCTTGCGCGAGGCTGCCCAGTCTCCCGCGTTATAGGCTGGTTGCCCGCAGCAGGTTTGGTCTTCGGGAAAGGTGATCGTGCACCCCAGGTATTCCAGTACCTCTACGGTTGCCTTCGCCACATCGTCGTAGAAGGCGTCGCACAGGCAAGTGCCCATGAGCATGAGGTTTTTAGAGGCTGGGGGAGTACGGGTCGCTGATACCATAGAAGTAAGTCTAAAATGGCCTTGTTTAGTCCATCTTGGCAAGTTTGCCGTGCAATACGCCATTACAAAATTGGCTGCCCGCTTGCCCTTCCCCTCAAAGAATACTCTGATAATGGCATGGGCTGGATGATTACAAACAACTACGGAATCTACTTGCCACAGGTGGGCTGGCACCTGGATGCCCACAAGCCTGTGAAGCGGTCTTTCATTTCCCATGCCCACTTTGATCACATGGAAGCGCACGAGCGCGTGCTCTGCTCGGATGTTACCGCAAAGCTCATCCAAGCTCGCATGGGGGGCGACAGCCAGCTCATCGCCTTGCCCTTTGGCCAGCCTTACAAACTCTCGGGCGATACTACCGCTACCCTCTATCCGGCGGGCCACGTCTTTGGCTCCGCCCAAATTCTCTTGGAAAACGCCCGCGGCAAGCTCCTTTATACGGGCGATTTCAAACTCAGGCATGGCCTCAGCGCCGAGCCTTGCGCCACACCGCGGGCAGACGTGGTTATCATGGAGACTACCTATGGTCTCCCCAAGTATGTTTTCCCGCCCACTCAAGACACCATTGCTGCCATTATTCGCTTTTGTCAGAATGTCCTTAGCGACGACGGCGTGCCAATCCTCTATGGTTACAGTCTCGGAAAGGGGCAAGAATTGCTGGCTTCTCTCGAAAATGCGCGGCTTCCCATCATGCTCCACGCCCAGACGGCCAAAATCACCCGCGAATACGAAAGGCTCGGCGTCCGCTTTCCCGTTTACAGCCCGTTCAAGGCGGAGTCCGTAGCTGGCCACGTGGTAATCTGCCCCCCGCAATCGGCGCAAAGCGTTTGGCTCAATCGTATTGAAAACAAAAAAATCGCCAACATTAGCGGCTGGGCCATGGATGATTCCAGTCGCTTTAGCGGGCGCGTGGATGCCGCATTCCCCCTCTCGGATCATGCCGATTACAACGAGCTATTGGCCTTTGTTCATGCAGTTCAGCCCACGATCGTTTACACCGTTCATGGGTTTGCCGAGGAATTTGCTGCCGACTTGCGCTCCAGAGGCATAGAGGCTTGGGCGCTCGGCAAGAAAAACCAACTGGAGTTCCTCGAAGTTCCTCCGCAATCCGCTCCTTTGGCAGCTATCCCTTCTCCTGCCAATGTTCCTCCTCTCGAATCTGCGCCTGCTGCTCCCATCATAGCTGCCGAGCGGCACCCGGCTGATTTCCTCTCTTTTGCGCTCGTGGCCGAGGCCATACGCGCCGAGATGGGCAAGCTCGATAAAATCAGGATCCTCGCCGATTATCTGGCTACGCTCGACGGCGAGGCGCTCGGGCTTGCCGCGCTCTATTTCACGGGCAGGCCCTTTCCCCAGCACAGCGGCAAAGCCTTGCAGTTTGGCTGGTCACAGGTCAGGCAGGCCGTTCTCACTGTTTCCCGGAAAACACTCGACGACTTCCGCGCTGTCTATCGCCAATATAGTGACTCTGGAGACACCGCCGAAATCCTGCTTAAAGCGCGCGCAGACTTCTCGCTCCACCGTAGGCTCTCATTGCCAGATTGCGCTAAAATGCTCGATGCCGTTTCCAAAGCGGGCAGGGTTGCAGACAAGGCAAGCTGCTACGTTGAGGCCCTTCGCATTTGCTCAGCCGTAGAAGGCAAATACCTTGTTAAAATCGTGACAGGTGATCTGCGGATTGGCCTAAAGGAGGGCCTCGTGGAAGAAGCGATTGCCAAGGCTTTCGACAGGCACATAGACGCGGTTCGCGAAGCCAACCAGCTCTCTGGCGCCATAGACAAAATTGCCATTGCTGCCAAAGAGGGCTCCCTTGCTTCCATTGAGCTTACTGTCTTTAATCCCGTGCAGTTCATGCTCGCCAGTCCTGAGCCTGATGCGGCATCCATTGTCGCCCAGTTGGGGGGCCCCGTTTGGACAGAGTATAAATACGATGGCATCCGCTGCCAGCTCCACAAATCAGGTCGGCGCGCCGAGCTTTTCTCGCGGGATTTGCGCCCTATTACCCACCAATTCCCTGAAATCGAAAAAGCTGCTCTCGGCCTCGCGGACGACTTTATTTTGGACGGTGAATTGCTCGCTTGGCGGAAGGGCAGGGCGCTTCCCTTCGCGCAGTTGCAAAAGCGTTTGGGCCGATCTGGCGATGACTTGTTTTTGGCCGAAGAGATGCCCGTGGCATTTATCGCCTACGATATGCTTTGGCAAAATGGCGCATCCCTCATCAAGCTCCCCCTGCGTGAGCGCAGGGCTGCGCTCGAAGCCCTCGCTTGGCGCGATCCCTTGCTTGTTGCCCCGCTTGTCTTCGCTGACAGCGCGGAGGCGTTGGACGCCGCCTTCCTCAAGGCGCGTAACGATGGCAACGAGGGCCTCGTTTGCAAAGATGCCCGCAGCCCCTATCAGGCGGGTCGCCGTGGCTTAGTCTGGCTGAAGCTCAAGAAAGTGTATGCCACTCTTGATGTCGTGGTAGTGGCCGTAGAGTATGGCCATGGCAAACGCAGCGGTGTATTGAGCGACTACACTTTTGCCATACGCGATGAAAAGACTGACCAGCTCCTAACGATTGGAAAAGCCTACTCTGGCCTTACCGATGCGGAGATTGCTTCGCTGACGGCTTGGTTTTTAGAGAATACCACCAGCACCGAGGGGCGCCTGCTCCATGTCGTCCCGGAAATTGTCTTAGAGATAGGGTTCGACGCGATCCAGCCCAGCAAAAGGCATGGCAGCGGGTTGGCTTTGCGTTTCCCTAGAATTCTCCGCATAAGAAACGATAAGACCACTGCGGAAATTGACACCCTAAGTTACTGCCAAAAACTGGCAATGGTCTCTACTTATTCGCAAGACACGCTCCTTTGAATTCTAAACTGGAGCCAGCTGTCGGATTTGAACCGACGACCTACTGATTACAAATCAGTTGCTCTACCAACTGAGCTAAGCTGGCCAAATCCGTTTTGGGCTTTGCGCCCATTTTTTCAAAATGGTACCTCCCTGGGGACTTGAACCCCAAACCAAAAGATTAAGAGTCTTCTGCTCTACCATTGAGCTAGAGAGGCATATGAAATTCATTACGCTCCTATTGAGTGTTTCAAGATTCTCTACGGAGCTTCAAAGAACGATTATGGCGTGCTGAATGGAAAGTTACAAGATGAAGAATGCTCGGTTTTAGGCAAGAGAAAATTAAGTAACTGCGCGGGAATTTTCCGCATAATTCTTTTCCGTAAGCCTTCGCTATGGCCAGGCGCTTTTCTCGGGGGAGCGGCCTTTGCTAATCTTTATCGGGCTTCAGGGCCGATGAAGGGATGATTTCGCTCGGATAATTGCCCGAGTCTCCTGGCTTTAGCCATCCCACGGACACATGGTCGCCGTCGCCCGCCTCTTTGTGGAGGATGACTATTCGGTAAAGCATTTTGGAGTCCAGCGTGATGGGGGCTGATTGCTGTACGGGGTGTTTTTTCCAAAAGCGGTGCGGTGTCCAGTCGGGTACTTCGGCAATCAGGCGTAGATTTTCGTCCGTGTCGTCCGTGCTGAGGAAAAGCTGGCAGGCATCATCCCCTGCTATGTAAAAAACATATTGCCCTGTGAGCGGCGGCCTCAGCCAGCCATGGAGCCTTTCTCCGTAGTCGTCATCCCATGTGTGGTTGTCGCTTGGGTCATACCAATTCACGGATTCAGCATTCCTCACCATATCAGAGCCGGATGGCATGGTAGGGTAGCGTTCAAAGTTTGTCAGATCAGATATGCTGCCACCTTTTACGCCGAGCCAGTAGTCGCGCCTCAGCCCGCCGCCCTCCCGAGCAATGGAAGTGTTGTATAATTCGTTAATCTGGCTGTCGCTCATGGCAAAGTTGTAGATGCGGGCCTCGTCCAGCGTGATCTCTGCAAATTCGCTCACGCTCTTTGCGCCGCCAAACCAGATGGGCGATCGCTCGGCGCCGCTCTCGTATCGAGAGGATTGCCCCACCATCCCGCCGTTCACATACAGCTTTTGCACCTTGTTTTCATAGACAGCCACTACGTGCATCCATTGTCCTGACTGTGCGGACCCTCCTACCACATTTCCTCCCGCATGGGCGTAAGACCATTGCCCGTCTGGTGTTAGCCACAGTCCGTTCCATCCGCCTACTTCTCGCCCCCGCGTAAACACGCCCGACCAGTTTTGTGTAGGAGTGACTACCCATGCGCGCAATACCAAGGTGTAGTCTTCGCTGCTCATGAAGGTGAAGGCGTCGTAGGCAGGTACCTCCACGTGGTCAAATGCTCTGGCAAATCGCAGTGCCCCTCGCTCCCAGCGCGGGCCGTTTATCAGGAAGCCATGATACCCGTTGCCCGACACATCACGCGCCATGGTCCCTTTGCCGTCGTTGAAATCCCAGTGCGCCAGCAGTCCTGGCTCTTTCACGGAGATAAAGACTTCTACCAAGCGACTCGCTTGTTTCTCGGTCTTTATTCTCCACAGCCCGCTAAATTGATCTCGGCCCACAAAGCCTTGTTCTGGTCTGTAGATGAATACGCCCGATCCCGTATCTTCCAGCCAGCCGTTCTGGGTGCCTTGCTCTAGAATGAATTCCCCTGGTGCACCCACTGCCTCAGGCGTAAATATGTGCTGGCTGAAATCAATTTCCAGAGAATCGTTTTTGAACACGGTCAACTCAATGTCGAGCACCTCCAGCTCCATGAAGCCGTCCTTCACTGCCGATGCGTTCGTGGCTAAAAACATGAAGGCGAAAACACCAAAAATAGCACGGCATCCGGCGGTCCGCTTCATGAATCTTGCCAATAAAGGCAGGAGGCGGGGGGAGTGGAGAAAACTGGGTAATGTCCTATACATGCCTTGCGGGGTAACTATCAATCGCCAAACCAACCGCTTCGCAGAGGTTGGCCTTCTTACAAAACGGCTCTTCTATATCAGAGTAAATGTAAAAATGGCAATCAAACCAGCGCTACATCCGCAAAATTAGCCAATTCTCTCCAGCGATTGCTTATTTTGCGGTAAATGGTCGCGTAGTCCATCCCCTCGGCCAAGCGTAGTTCATCCACGGTGGTCGCGTGCCCCACAAAGGTGTCAGGCCATCCGATGCGCTCCACGGGAATGGAGAGGCCGTTCGTCTGTAGGGTTTCAAGTACGGCGGAACCGAACCCGCCCATCAGTACATGGTCTTCAAAGGTGACTATCAGGCGCGCGCTCTCTGCGTGCTGGCGAAGCAGTCGCTCATCCAGTGGCTTTACGAACCTCGGATTTACTATTCCCACTTCTATTCCAAAATCAGCTTCCAGTTGCCGTGCCATCTTCGTTGCTTCGTTTATCCACGGCCCCAAGGCCCAGAGCTGGATTTCATGGCCCGGTTTGACGACCTCTGCCTTTCCTACAGTGAGTTGGGCAGGGGCAGGCTTTATGGGCACTCCCGCCGCCGCTCCTCTTGGGTAGCGGATAAATGCGGGAGCGTTAAGCGAGAGCGATGTATGCAGCATATCGGCCAGCTCATCTTCATCTTTCGGCTGCATAAGGACTACGTTCGGGCTGCACCTGAGGTAAGCAATGTCAAACAAGCCATGGTGAGTAGGGCCGTCATTCGGGGATAGCCCCGCTCTATCCATGCAAAACACTACTGGGAGATTTTGCAGGCATATATCGTGGATAATCGGGTCCACGCTTCGCTGCAGGAATGTGGAATAGATGGCCACCACAGGCTTCATCCCTCGGCAGGCCATCCCCGCGGCGAATAGTACCGCGTGCTCTTCAGCTATGCCCACATCAAAAAACTGGTTCGGCAGCTCTTTCTGCAAGTGATTCAACCCTGTGCCGCTTGGCATGGCAGCCGTGATTCCTACTATCCGCCGATCTTCTTTCGCATAGCGCGTCAACGCCTGCCCAAAGGCATCCTGCCAATTTACGGGGGTTGCCCCTCCCTTGGACTTAGATTGCCCTGTCTCTATGTCGAATGGGCTGATCCCATGGAACTTCTCTGGCTGTGCCAATGCGCTCTGGTAGCCTTTGCCCTTCACGGTCAATACGTGCAGGATCACGGGATGCTCGGATGCCTTGGCAAATTCCAGATACCGAGCCAGCGCATGTAAATCATGGCCGTCTATTGGGCCTATATACCGCAACCCATAGCTTTCAAACAAACTGGATGACACAAAGAAATCTTTTGTTTCCTTTTTCCAGCGTCGCCCAAATTCAAGCACACTGTGCCCCCCTGGCACTTTTTCCAGAAAGCTCTTTACGTCTTGGTCAAAGCGATTGTAGCCCGGGCTGGTTATTAGCTCGTTTAGGTAGCGGGCAATCGCGCCCACATTTTTAGCGATAGACCACTCATTGTCGTTGAGGACGATGATGAGCTTCTTCGTGGATACGGCCACGTTGTTTATGGCCTCCATTGTGATGCCGCATGTCAGCGCGGCATCCCCGATTACGGCCACCACGTTTTCGTCTCCCCCCATGCGGTCACGGGCCACTGCCATGCCCAGTGCGGCGCTCAAGGCCGTGCCTGCGTGCCCTGCGCCATAGGCGTCATGCGGGCTTTCCTGTCGCATCAAAAAGCCGCACAGCCCGTCAGTCTGCCGTATTTTGTCAAACTCAGGCCCGTTGCGGCCCGTCAATAGCTTGTGGACATAGCCTTGGTGCGCCACGTCGAAGACAAATTTGTCCTGCGGCGTATTGAAGACTCGGTGCATGGCTATGGTGAGTTCCACCACGCCTAGGTTCGGCCCAATATGGCCGCCGTTGCAGGCTGTCACATTGATGATGCGCTGGCGTATCTCTTCCGCTAGCAGCGGCAACTGATCTTCAGGCAGTGCCTTAACATCAGCAGGTGATTTTATGGTGTCCAAAAATGCCATGATAGATGGTTATACGTGTCTCGTAGTAACTGCGATGCAGCCAAACTGAAATTATTCCTCCTCGGAGTCTTCGGTAGCGAGCTTTAGGCCACTTGCCGTTTCCTTCAGTTTTTGTATTTTCATTTCCGCATCGTTGAGACGTGACTGGCATACTGCCAGTAGTTTGGTGCCTTTCTCAAAGTTTGCTACCAGCTCAGCAAGTGGTGTAGCCCCTTCTTCCATCGCTGAGACAAGCGTCTCCAGCTCGGCCAGGGCTTCTTCAAATGTTGGCTGTTCTTTGGTGGTAGTCATGCTTGGTGACAACTTAGTAACATCTCATGCCATGGCGCAAAAGTCCAACCTAATTGAAGATTTGCCACCCTTAAATCCTTGCCAATTTTTGCCCTCAAATAATGCTCTTACTATTCATGGCTGGACAAAAATCGAAAAAAATCGTCCTTACGGAGCGCGAACGCGAAGAGCTCAGGCGGACTCAGTTCCGCATTGCCCTGGCCGTTTCAGCGGCTGCTCTCTTTCTCGGCGGCGTCTGGTGGCTCTCCACCAATGTCGGGCCTAAACGCACGGGTGACTCCCCTTCGCCCAGTGCCGCTGTTGCCAAGGCAGAGCAGGAGCGCACGAACGCCCGCATTGCCGAGCTCAGGGCCAGCGCTGCTGAGCTTAAAAAATCTTTCCTCGAAGTGGAGCAGCTCAGGGTGCCCACCGCGGAAGAGGTAGCCATTATTGAGCAGGCCTACAATGCCCAGCAAGAAGCGATCCGCCTCATGCGCTCCAATGTCTCCCTGGAGGACGACAATCAGCTAAAAGCCCTCAAGTCGCTCCGCGATAAGTATGTAGCCGATCCGCTCTATCAGGAGAGCTTGGCAAATGAGCAAAGCGGGAACGAAGCCCTCAGGCAGGGTAATATTACCGAGGCGCTCAAGGCTTTTCGGGCGGCCCAAGCCCTCCAAAAACGCATCAACGATGACTACTCCTTGAGCGAATACCGCAGCACCGTCCGCATGGTCTCACTCAGCACAAAGATTGCCGATGCTGCCGCTCTCCCTCTCTACACCCTCAGCAAAGAAGCCGAAGACAGGGCAAAATCCCTTCTCGAAGAGGGTAAAGTCCAGGAAGCGCAGACTGCGTTTTCCGAGGCCATTGCTCTGATTGATCAGCTCAGGCGCGAGCACCGTTCCTCTGCCTATGCAGACATGAGCCGCCAGAAGCGCTTGGAGAGCGCTCTTTCTTCCGTGCGCGCACAGATTCCTTTTGAGAAAAGACAGGCTGCCCGCGCCGCAGGAGACGCCGCCATGGCCCTGAAAAACTTCGAGGAGGCTGCCGCCCACTTCCAGGTGGCCGTGGATGCACAGACCGAAATAAACACACGCCACGCCAATAGCAGCTACGCTTCCCCCGCCGTTCTCGATGAGCTGGAAACCCTTCGCCAAACCGCTCTCAGTCAGCGTATTTTGTCCGATGTGGCCAACACCGTCGCAGAGATGGACGCTGCTCTGCGAGAGCGCCGCGTGGCCGCCGCTGTTCGCCTGCTTGACGATGTGAACCAGAAAATGGCTCAGGCTGAAAAGAACTTCCGCCGCGCCCGCTGGAGTGATGAAGAGGTAAAGTTGAAAACCAAATTCCTCGACATGATCCGTGCCGATCTGCCTGCCTTGCAGGATAGGCTCTGGAACTGGCTTCGCCCTCTCGCCGAAGATAAATCCCTCCTCATGCTCGATCGCGAAGTCCCCCAAGCCCTCTACCGCGACCTCATGGGCGTCAACCCCAGCCGTAATATCGGGCCGCTTTTCCCCGTGGACTCCGTGACTTGGGCCGAGGCCAACGAATTTGCCCAGAGGGCAGGGTGGGTGCTCGGCCTTCGTGTGCGGCTCCCCACCAGAGCAGAATTCGAGAAAGCCGTCGGCGATCCCAAAGAATTCGTAATGAGCAAGATGACTTGGAATACCCAGAACAGCGGTGGCGAGGTCAAGCCCGTTGCCCAATCCGAGCCAAACATGAACGGCTTTTATGACCTTCTCGGCAACGTCTCCGAATGGCTCTCCGAAAGCCCCGTGGGGGACCCCATGGATGCCTTTATCGCTGGCGGCTCAGTCAGGGAAAACCCTGCCCGCCTCCAGACACTCGACCTCGCGGAAAAGCCCAAGATCGAGCGGCAGCGCTTCTGCGGCTTTCGCATTGTGGTTGAGATGCCGTAGTGTCCCTTCCGCCCCCGCTTAGAGAGCGTTTAGCCAGTTGTGCAACTCACTGGCGATCTTGCCTGCTTCTTTCGCGCCACCCATGGCAAAGTCTGGCTTGCCGCCTCCCTTGCCTCCGAGCTTCGCGCAGAGGTCTTTCACGATATCGCCCGCCTTTAGCCCTTGGGCGTTCGCGGCAGGTGAGCAGGCCGCGCACACGCTAGCCTTCTCTGCGTCAAATTTCGCCCCCAGCACCACGGCGCCTTCGCCCAGCTTCTTGAGGATAGTTCCGGCCAGATTCCGCAAGGTTTCGGGCGAATCCGCCTCCACCACGCTGGCCACCACCTTGGTGCTGCCCACTACTTTTGCGGCGGCCACCAACTCATCCGCCAAACTCGCCGCTGCCTTGGCCTTCAGCGCTTTCAGTTCACGCTCAAGCTGCCGTGTCTGCTCCTGTGCGGCTCCCAATCGGGAAATCAGCTCCTCGGGCTTGCAGGAGAGCTGCGTGGCTATATCGCGCACGATGGCATTCCGCGCCGTGTCATATTGGTAAGCAGCCATGCCCGCCACGGCCTCTATACGGCGTATGCCTGCGGCAATCGCATATTCTCCCACAATGCGGAAGAGCCCGATCTCGCCCGTGGCTCGCGTGTGCGTGCCGCCGCAAAGCTCCATCGAGTAGCCATTCAGCGCGCCTTTTTCCCCGCCGATTTGCACCACGCGCACGCTCTCCCCGTATTTGTCACCGAAAAACTGCATCACATCGCTGCGGCCCTTGATCTCTGCGTAGGGCGCCTCCCGCCAGGAGACGGGTGCGTTTTCCACAATCTTCTC
>CAZHQD010000042.1:19515-21535 GCA_964533835.1 uncultured Puniceicoccaceae bacterium
AAATGCAGCCAGGTCGGCCCCGACTTTTGTGTGTTTGCGATGGCATACACATCGGCGTTGGCCGTCAGGGTGCCGCTATCGCCCACTTGTCCTCCCATTTCTGCGTAGAAGGGCGAACAATCCAGAATCAGCGCCACCTTGTCTTTCAGGTTCACCACTTCCAGCACCGTCGCCTCTGTGGTGAGTGTCTCAAACCCTATAAAGCGTGTCGGTGTCTCCGTCTCTATCTGCGAGAGCTCGATAATCTCCTTCTTCTGCGCCTTGCGTGCACGCTCCCGCTGCTCTTCCATCAGCTCATTAAAGCGTTTGGTATCTACCGTTAGTCCGCGCTCACGAGCCAGAAGCTCCGTGAGGTCGAGCGGAAAGCCAAACGTATCATATAGCTTAAAGGCAAAATCACCAGAGAGTGAGGAAGTATTAGCCACCTCGCTGTTAAACAGCTCCATCCCTCTGTCCAGCGTTCGGTTAAACGCCTCTTCCTCCGTCTTAATAACGCTCTGGACGTGCGCCTTCCTTGTCCGAATTTCAGGGAAGATGCCGCCCATCGTCTCTGCCAATACATCCACGAGCTTATAGAAAAAGGGCTCCTGGAATCCCAGCGTGCGCCCGTATTTCACGGCACGGCGCAGTATGCGGCGCAGCACATAGTTGCGGTCGCTGTTTCCTGGCTGTATCCCATCGGCAATCGCGAAGCTCAGCGTGCGGATATGGTCGGCAATCACGCGGAAGGCCACGTCTATTTTTTCCTGCTCAGTGTCCCCGCTGGAGCCTGCCTTGGGCAGCGTGCTGCCATAGGTTTTCCCGCTTAGCTTTTCAATCGCGTCAAATATCGGGCGAAAGATATCCGTCTCGTAGTTGGAGATACGGGCATTCTTGAAATCCTTAAACCCCTTCGTGCCCTGTATGATGCTCGTCACACGCTCAAAGCCCATGCCCGTATCCACATGCTTGGCAGGCAGGGGAGTAAATGTCCCGTCTGGATTCGCGTTGAACTGGATGAACACCAGGTTCCATATCTCAATGCACTCCGCCGACCCCGCGTTCACGAGGCGTCGCCCCTTTTCCTCGTCGAAATCCACCTCCAGATTCACGTGCAGCTCGCTGCATGGCCCGCAGGGGCCAGTGTCGCCCATCATCCAGAAATTGTCCTTCTTGTTCCCATTTACTATGTGGAGATTCGGGTCGAGCCCCACTGAGCGAAACTTCTCTGCCCAGTAGCCCCAAGCCTCCTCATCACGTTCCGATGGGTCCCCCTTGGAGGCATCTGGCTGGTAAATGGTCGCATAGAGTCGCTGTGGCGGAAACTTCCATATCCCAATGACCAGCTCCCACGCCCACTCGATGGCCTCCTTCTTAAAATAATCCCCAAACGACCAGTTGCCCAGCATCTCGAAAAAGGTGTGGTGGTAAGTGTCCAGCCCCACATCCTCCAAATCGTTATGCTTGCCGCCCGCTCGGATGCACTTCTGCGTGTCTGCTGCCCGCGTAGGTAAGCCCGCCTGCACATTCGCCCACTTGTCCACATCTGCGTTTTGCTGCCCAAGAAATATGGGCACAAACTGGTTCATACCCGCATTCGTGAACAGCAGATTCGGTGAGTCAGGCATCAGCGACGAAGACGGCACTATCGTGTGCTGCTTTGACCGAAAGAAATCCAGGAAGGACTGGCGAATGGCTGTGGAAGTCATTGAAAATTATAAATTATAAATTATAAATTAAGAACTAATGAATACGCGGATTTTGATACTGATCCGCTTCGATTTCTTCGTTTGTCAAATCATAGTCAGTCTCACCATTTAGAACGCTCTTTATGAACTCATTTTTCTCATGTCTGCGGACAAATTGGACCAGCGCTTCGCTAACGGCGGAAGCATCGTCGTTCTTAGTCGTGTAGAGTTTGAGTTTTTCCAATAGACCAATTTCAATATCCACTGATATATTCATGAGAGCGTTTGTTCATGGTTAGTAGCTCACTAGATATACTTCAGCACGGCATCCGCCATTTCCTTGGTGCCCACGG
>CAZHQD010000043.1:0-1096 GCA_964533835.1 uncultured Puniceicoccaceae bacterium
CATCCTAGGTTCCGACCTCGGTGACCTCGTTTCCGCCGCTGATCTTGATGTAACCTCAAAGGGCACTGTTTCGCTCAATACATCGGTTGATACCTTGACCAGCAACGTCACACGCACCACCACCATCAACGAAACCAATGGCATTGATCTGCTGGATGTTGTCGGCAATGGCGCAGTCACTGTTACGGCTACGGATGGTGATATCGTCATCACCAGCGTCACCACTTCCAATGACAACGTGACGCTAACCGCCGCTGGCACCAATGGTGCAGCAAACATTGTTGCCACAGGCACCCTGAATGCTGGCAATGCTACCGCTACGCTCAATACGCCAGCGGGTAGCATCACAGGTGGCGACGGTGAAACTCCGAACGTGATTGCCAGAACGGTGAACCTCACCGCTCTCAACCAGATCACGGTTGATACCAGCGCCACAGCCATCAATGGCAGCACCACAGCGGCCAATGGAGATGTCGCAATCTACAACGAATCTGACAGCAATGCTTCCTTCAACGTAAGCACCACTGGTGCTGGCGCAGATATCGCTCTCACTCAGTCTGGCAATGGTAGCCTCAACGCCACCAGCGTCACCTCTGCTGCGAATATCAGCCTCACAACTCTCGGTAGCGATATCGTAATCGGCTCTGTTACCGCTGCTGGCGACCTCACAGCCGACAGCGCCAAGAGAATTACCCGCACCAGCACAGGTCTGGCCACGGCGGGCAACGCTACACTGCGTGCAGTTAATGGTATTGGCTCTACCACTTCCTCTGTAAATGTTGATGCCAACACCATCAATGCATCCACTACTGCTGATGCCGCTGGTATTTATCTCACCAGTGTCGGTAGCAGCGCCAAGGATGTCACCCTTACGGCAAGCACTACAGGAAACAATTCCAATATCGTTCTTACTGCTAACGGTGAAGGCAACGCCCTCGCTACAGATGTAAGCACGACTGGTCAACACAGTGATATCTCCATCACCGAAACAGGCGCAGGTGACCTTACTGTCCGAGGTATCAACACCACGGGAATCGGTAGTGATGTAACCATTGAGGAGCTAGGCTCTGGCAATCTCCTTATCGAAGGTACGCAG